>NZ_JBFAET010000263.1:0-9827 GCF_040642095.1 Streptomyces sp. NPDC020362 | reverse complement strand
TTCGTGGAGTTCAGCCGGCAGCGCGGGCTGTCGCCCGACGGCCGCTGCAAGGCGTTCGCGGCCGGTGCCGACGGCACGGGCTGGGGCGAAGGCGTCGGCCTGCTGCTGGTGGAGCGGCTGTCCGACGCCCGTCGGAACGGGCACCAGGTGCTGGCCGTCGTGCGGGGCAGTGCGGTGAACCAGGACGGTGCGTCCAACGGTCTGACCGCTCCCAACGGCCCCTCACAGCAGAGGGTGATCCGGCAGGCGCTGGCGTCCGCCGGGCTCACGCCGGCCGACGTGGACGCCGTCGAGGCCCACGGCACGGGCACCAGGCTCGGCGACCCGATCGAGGCGCAGGCGCTCCTCGCCACGTACGGGCAGGAGCGGCTCGAAGGACAGCCACTGTGGCTGGGCTCGCTGAAGTCCAACATCGGTCACACGCAGGCCGCTGCGGGTGTCGCCGGTGTGATCAAGATGGTCATGGCCATGCGCCACGGAGTGCTCCCGCGGACCCTGCACGTCGACGAACCCACACCGCACGTGGACTGGTCGGCCGGCGACGTCCGGCTGCTGACCGAGGCCGTCGACTGGCCCGAGTCGGACCGCCCGCGCCGTGCTGCCGTGTCGTCCTTCGGCGTCAGCGGCACCAACGCCCACACGATCATCGAGCAGGCCCCCGCGACCGAGGAACTGCTCCCGGCGTCCGACCCGGGCGCGGCCGTGCCGTGGGTGCTCTCCGGCAGGACCGAAGCAGCGCTGCGGGCGCAGGCCGCCCGCCTCGCGTCCTTCCTGGACGACAACGACAGGGACCACGACGGCGGGGCGGCCCCGGCGGCCGACGCGGCGTACTCGCTGGCCACGACCAGGGCGGCCTTCGAACACCGCGCCGTGGTGGTCGCGGAGACCCCCGACGAGCTCCGGCGGGGACTTGCCGGTGTCGCCGCAGGCGCCACGCCGCCCGGCGTGGTGACGGGCACCGCACGCACCGGCGGCAGGACCGTCTTCGTCTTCCCCGGGCAGGGGGCGCAGTGGGTCGGCATGGCCGCCGAACTGCTGGAGACCCTCCCGGTCTTCAGCGACCGGATCGACGCCTGCGAGCGCGCCCTCGCGCCGCACGTGGACTGGTCGCTGACCGCGGTGCTGCGCGGCACGTCCGACGTCGAGCAGGACCGGGTCGACGTGCTGCAGCCCGTGCTGTGGGCGATGACGGTCGCCCTGGCCGAGGTGTGGCGCTCCTCCGGAGTGACCCCCGACGCGGTCGTCGGGCACTCCCAGGGCGAGGTCTCCGCGGCGGTGATCGCCGGAGCGGTCTCCCTGGAGGACGGGGCGCGCATCGTGGCGCAGCGGAGCCTCGCCGTGCGCGAACTCCAGGGCCGCGGCGGTATGGCCTCGGTGACGCTCCCGGAAGAGGAGGCGCAGGAACTGATCGGCCGGTGGGCCGGCCGCCTCGGCATCGGCGCCGTGAACGGGCCCGGGACCGTCGTGGTCTCCGGGGACACCGACGCTCTGGACGAACTCCGCACGCACTGCGAACAGGAGGGCATCCAGGTCCGCAAGGTCGCCGTCGACTACGCCGCGCACTCGCCGCAGATCGAGCGCGTCGAAGCGCAGGCCACTGCGGGGTTCGCCGGCATCAGCCCCCTCCCCGGCTCCGTGCCCTTCTACTCCACGGTGACGGGCGGGAAGCTGGACGCGGACGAGCTCGGCTCCGGCTACTGGTACCGCAACATGCGGCAGACGGTGCGGTTCCACGACGCGGTCCGGGCCGCCCTGACCGACGGGCACGACGTGTTCGTCGAAGTCAGCCCGCACCCCGTCCAGTTGGCGGGCATCCAGGACGCCATCGAGGCCGCCGAGGCGGACGCCGCGGTCGTACCGACGCTGCGCCGGCGCGACGGCGGACGGAACCGGCTGATGCTGTCCCTGGCCCAGGCCCACGTGCACGGCGTCGCCATCGACTGGGACGCCGTCCTGCCGGGTGCGCGCCGCGTCGACCTCCCCACCTACGCGTTCCAGCACGAGCGGTACTGGCTGGAGGCGGGCGCTCCGGCCGGTGACGTGCGGGCGGCCGGGCTGGACGCGGCCGACCACCCGTTCCTCAGCGCGGCGGTGGAGCTGCCGGACGCCGGCGGCCACCTGTTGACCGGGCTGCTGTCTCTGCAGACCCAGCCCTGGCTGGCCGACCACGCGGTGCTGGGCACAGTACTGCTGCCGGGCACGGCCTTCGTGGAACTGGCCGCCCACGCCGCGGCCGAGACCGGCTGCGACCTGGTCGAGGAACTCACCCTGCAGGCACCGCTGGTGCTGCCCGAGCACGGCGGCGTCGCGCTCCAGGTCCTCGTGGGCGCCCAGGACGACTCCGGCCGCCGCCCGCTGAGCGTGCACTCGCGAGCCGGGGACGACCCCTGGATCCGCAACGCCACCGGCGTCCTCACCACCGGCGCAGCCCCCTCCGGCACCGACCTGAGCAGCTGGCCCCCGGCCGATGCCCAGCCGGTGGACCTGGACGGCTTCTACGACCGCCTGGCGGACCTCGGCCTGAGCTACGGCCCGCTCTTCCAGGGTCTGCGTGCCGCCTGGAGCGGCCACGACGCGGTGTACGCCGAACTCGCCGTCACCGACGAGGCGCAGGCGGACGCGGACGCGTTCGGCGTGCACCCGGCCCTGCTCGACTCCGCGCTGCACGCGCTGGGCGCGGGCGGCCTCGTACCGGCCGCCGACGGGCCCCTGCTGCCCTTCGCGTGGTCCCGCGTCACGCTGCACGGAACCGGAGCAGCCGGTCTGCGGGTACGGCTCTCCCCGGCCGGCGGGGACACGGTACGGCTGGAGGCCGCCGACGGCACGGGTCGTCCCGTCGTGTCGGTCGAGTCGCTGACACTGCGCCCGGTGTCGGCCGAGCAGCTGCACACCAGCTCCCGGGACTCCCTGTTCACCGTGGAGTGGGCACCGCTCGCCGCCCCGGCCGACGCGAATGCCCCGGCCGTACGGGCCTACGGCGACATCGCCGCCCTCTTCGCCGCCCCCGCGGCGGAGACCGGGGCACAGGCGGACGCGGACGCCGTCGTCGTCCGGTGCCCGGCAGGGTCGGGCACCGACGCCGGACGGGTCCGGGAAGTCCTCGCCGAGGTGCTCCGGCTGGTGCAGTGGTGGCTGGCCGAGGACCGGGCCGCCCGCCTGGTGCTGGTGACCCGGGGCGCGGTCGCCGCCGGGGACCACCCGGCACCGGGCGACCCGGTGCAGGCGGCCGTGTGGGGCCTGGTCCGGTCGGCACAGTCGGAGAACCCGGACCGCATCGTCCTCCTCGACACCGAAGAGAACGCCGACGGAGAGCAGGCCGCAGCGACGGCCGTCCCCCGGCTCGTCGCGTCCGGGGAACCGCAGGCGGCACTGCGCGGCGGCACGCTCCTGCTGCCGCGGCTCGCCAGGGCCGCCGCCGACGCCCCGCGGGCCACCCCGGACTTCGGGGCGGGCACGGTGCTCGTGACCGGTGCGTCCGGCGCCCTGGGCGGACTCGTCGCCCGGCACTTGGTCGCCGAACACGGTGTGCGCAGCCTGCTGCTGATGAGCCGGCGCGGCGCGGACGCCGAGGGCGCGGCGGAGCTCGGGGCGGAACTGACCGCCGCGGGTGCCGAAGTGCTCTGGGCCGCCTGCGACGTGGCCGACCGGGACGCCCTCGCCGAGGTGCTGTCCGGCACGCCTGTGACGGCCGTGGTGCACACGGCCGGCGTCCTCGACGACGGCGTCATCGGTTCGCTCACGCCGGAGCGCCTGGAGACGGTGCTGCGCCCCAAGGCCGACGCGGTGCTGAACCTGCACGAGCTGGCGGGCGACGTGTCGGCATTCGTGGTCTTCTCCTCGCTCGCGGGTACGCTCGGCACCCCCGGCCAGGCCAGCTACGCCGCGGCCAACGCCTTCGTGGACGCCTTCGCCGGGCGCCGCCGGGCCCAGGGGCTGCCCACGGTGTCGCTGCCGTGGGGTCTGTGGCAGCGCACGGGCGCCATGACCGAGGACCTCGGTGGCGCCGACCGGACCCGGCTCGCCCGCGGCGGCGTGCTGCCGCTGTCCGACGAGGACGGCCTGGAACTCCTCGACGCCGCGCTCGCGCTGCAGGAGCCCCTGGTGGTGGCCGCACGGCTGGACCTCGCCGCCCTGCGGAACGCGACCGCACCGGTGCCGCCGCTGCTCAGGGCGCTCGTCGGCGGCCGGCCGCGGCGCACGGACCGGGCGGCTTCCGTACCGCTGGCGCAGCGGATCGCGGGCCTGCCCGAGAGCGAGCGCGAAGAGGCCGTGCTGGACCTCGTCCGGTCCGAGGTCGCCGCCGTCCTCGGGCACAGCTCGGCCAAGGCTGTCCAGCCCGACCAGGCCTTCGGCGACCTGGGCTTCGACTCGCTGACCGCGGTGGAGCTCCGCAACCGGATGAACAAGGCCACCGGCCTGCGGCTGCCCGCGACGCTGGTCTTCGACCACCCGACGCCCGCGGTCCTCGCGCGGCGGGTGCTGAAGGACCTCCCCGGTGGCACGGCCGGGACGGCGCCGGTCTTCGACGAGCTCGACCGCCTCGCCGCCGCCCTCGACGGCGCCGGAGCGGACAGCGTCGACAACGTCACCCGAACCAAGATCAACATGCGTCTCCAGGCGCTGCTCGCCCGCTGGAACGGGAACGAGCCGGCCGATCCGGGAGGCGCCGGCCGAGCCGAGGACGAAGACGACCTCAGCTCGGCGAGCGACGAGGAGCTGTACGAGCTCCTCGACGACGAACTCGGCATCTCCTGAACTGCGCAGGCCAAAAGGGGCGGGCAACACCGATGACGAACGAAGACAGGCTCCGGGAGTACCTCAAGCGGGCCACCACCGACCTGCGCCAGGCCCGGCGGCGCGTGCGCGAGCTGGAGGCCCGCGACCAGGAGCCGATCGCCATTGTGGGCATGAGCTGCCGTTTCCCCGGCGGCGTCGGCTCCCCCGAGGAGCTGTGGCGGCTGCTGGCCGAGGGCAAAGACGCCATCTCGCAGTTCCCCGAGGACCGCGGCTGGGACGTCGACGCGCTCTACGACCCCGACCCCGAGCAGCCCGGCAAGGTCTACACCCGCCAGGGCGGCTTCCTGCGCGAAGCGGCGGACTTCGACGCGGACTTCTTCGGGATCTCGCCGCGCGAGGCGCTGGCCATGGACCCGCAGCAGCGGCTGCTGCTGGAGACCGCCTGGGAGGCCTTCGAGCATGCGGGCATCGACCCCGCCACCCTCAAGGGCAGCCGCACCGGCGTCTTCGCGGGCCTGATGTACCACGACTACGGCTTCACGCCCGGCGTCCTGCCCGAGGGGATCGAGGGGCTGATGAGCACCGGCAACTCCGGCAGCGTCGCCTCCGGGCGCATCGCCTACACCTTCGGCTTCGAGGGCCCTGCGGTCACCGTCGACACCGCCTGCTCGTCCTCGCTCGTCGCCCTGCACCTCGCCGTGCAGGCGCTGCGGGGCGGCGAGTGCTCCATGGCGCTCGCCGGCGGCGTGACGGTCATGGCGGGCCCGAGCGCGTTCGTCGAGTTCAGCCGTCAGCGCGGGCTCGCCCCCGACGGCCGCTGCAAGTCCTTCGCGGCGGCCGCGGACGGCGCGTCCTGGTCCGAAGGCGCCGGCCTGCTGCTCGTGGAGCGGCTGCGCGACGCCCGCAGGCTCGGCCACCAGGTGCTCGCCGTCGTCCGGGGCAGCGCCGTCAACCAGGACGGCGCGTCCAACGGCCTGACCGCGCCGAACGGCCCCTCGCAGCAGCGCGTGATCCTCGAAGCGCTGGCCGGCGCCCGGCTGTCCGCCGAGGAGGTCGAGGCCGTCGAAGCCCACGGCACGGGCACGAGCCTCGGCGACCCGATCGAGGCGCAGGCGCTGCTCGCGAC
This sequence comes from Streptomyces sp. NPDC020362, assembly GCF_040642095.1. Taxonomy (NCBI): domain Bacteria; kingdom Bacillati; phylum Actinomycetota; class Actinomycetes; order Kitasatosporales; family Streptomycetaceae; genus Streptomyces; species Streptomyces sp. NPDC020362. The sequence goes on along the minus strand of NZ_JBFAET010000263.1, from coordinate 3,964 downwards.
CTATGGACAGGACCGCGAACGGCCGCTCCTGCTCGGCTCGCTGAAGTCCAACATCGGCCACACGCAGGCCGCGGCGGGCGTCGCCGGCGTGATGAAGATGGTGCTGGCGATGCAGCACGGCATGCTGCCGAAGACGCTCCACGTGGACCGGCCGACCCCGCAGGTCGACTGGACGGCCGGCTCGGTCGAGCTGCTGACCGAGGCGATCGCGTGGCCGGAGACCGACCACCCCCGCCGGGCCGGGATCTCCTCGTTTGGGATCAGCGGTACCAACGCGCACATCATCCTCGAGCAGGCGCCCGAACCGGAGGCGGAGGACCCGGCCGACGACACGACCGAAGGCGAGGGCGCTGCCGAGGAACTGATGCCGGCCCGGACCACGGTGGTGCCGTGGGTACTCTCCGCGAAGACCGGACAGGCGCTGCGGGAGCAGGCACAACGACTGCTGGCGTCCGTGGACCTCACGGCCGTGTCACCGGCCGACGTGGGGTTCTCGCTGGCGGCCACCCGCTCGGCACTGGAACACCGGGCCGCAGTCGTCGGCGCCGACCCGGAAGAGCTGCGCGCGGGGCTGACCGCCGTCGCAGCGGGCGAGCCCGCAGCACAGGTGGTGACGGGGCGCGCCCAGGCCGACCGGGGCAAGGTCGGGTTCCTGTTCTCGGGCCAGGGTTCGCAGCGGCTGGGGATGGGGCGCGAGCTGTACGCGGCGTACCCGGTGTTCGCTGCGGCGCACGACGAGGTGTGCGCGCTTGTGGACGCCCCGGTCGACGCCGATGCGGAAACCCTTCATCAGACGGGTTCGACACAGCCCGCGTTGTTCGCCGTCGAGGTGGCGCTGTTCCGGCTGCTGGAGTCGTGGGGCATCCGGCCGAATTACGTGGCCGGTCACTCCGTGGGCGAGATCGCGGCTGCTCATGTGGCGGGTGTGCTGTCGCTCGAGGATGCGGCGAAGCTGGTGTCGGCGCGTGCCGCGCTGATGCAGGCCCTGCCTGCGGGCGGCGCGATGGTGGCGGTCCAGGCGACCGAGGACGAGATGCTGCCGCACCTGACCGACGGCGTCGGCATCGCGGCGGTCAACGGCCCTCAGTCGGTCGTGGTGTCCGGCGCCGAGGACACGGTCACCGCAATCGGTGAGACCTTCGCCGGTCAGGGTCGTAAGACCTCCCGCCTGAAGGTCAGCCACGCGTTCCACTCGCCGCTGATGGATCCGATGCTGGAGGAGTTCGCGGAGGCCGTCCGCGGTCTGGCCTTCAACGAACCGCGGATCCCGGTGGTCTCCAACCTCACGGGTGATCTGGCCGAGCCGTACACCCCTGAGTACTGGGTCCGGCACGTCCGTGAGGCGGTCCGTTTCGCCGACGGCGTGCGGACCCTGCACGAGCTGGGCGTGACCACGTTCGTGGAGATCGGCCCCGGCGGCGTGCTGAGCGCCCTCGCCCAGGGCTGCCTCGACGACGACGCGGACATCGTCACCGTTCCCGCTCTGCGTACCGGCCGCCCCGAACCCCAGGCGCTCACTCTCGCCCTCGGGCAGTTGCACGCGCACGGTGTCTCCCCGGACTGGCAGGCGCTCTTCCCCGGCGCCCAGCGTGTCGACCTGCCCACGTACGCCTTCCAGCGCGAGCGCCACTGGCTCGAAGGCACGGCCGCGCTCGACGTCTCCTCGGCGGGCCTGGACTCCTCCGGCCACGCCCTGCTCGGTGCGGTGGTGGAGACCGCCGGGGCACAGGACGTGCTGTTCACCGGTCGGCTGTCCCCGGCCGACATGCCCTGGATCGCGGAACACACGGTCGGCGGCGTGCCGGTGCTCCCGGTCGCCGCGTTCGTGGAACTCGCCCTGTCCGCGGGTCGGCGGACCGGCTTTCCGCACCTGGAACAGCTGGACGTGGACGCCCCGCTCGTGCTGGCCGAACAAGGCGCCGTCCGCATCCAGGTGCAGGTCGGCTCGGGCGACGATCCCGACCGGCGCTCCGTGCGCGTCTTCAGCCGGCCCGCTGCCGAAGGCACCGGCGAGCCGTGGGTCTGCCACGTCACCGGAGAGCTCACCCGGAACGCTCCGGCGGCCGGGTTCGACACGATGATCTGGCCGCCGGCGGGTGCCGAACCCGTGGACGTCGAGGGCCGTCCGGGCCTGCGCGCCGCCTGGCGCGCCGGGGACGAGCTGTACGCCGAGGCCGCACTGCCTGTCACGGAGCGGGACCGGGCGGACCGCTACGGCCTGCACCCCGTACTGCTGGACGCTGCCCTCGGCATGCCGGCGTCGGAGCAAGCCGAAGACCCCGACGAGGTGCTCATGCCCTACGCCTGGAGCGGCATGTCCGTGCACACTCCGGGGGCCGGGGCCGTACGCATACGCATCCGGCCCACCGGCCACGACGCGGTGGCGATCGAACTGTCCGACGCCGACGGCTCCCCCGTCGCCTCGGTCGCGTCCGTCCGGACGCGGACGATGTCCCCGCAGCAGGTGCTGGCCTCGCGCGTGGCGCACCGGGACTGGATGTTTCAGGTCGACTGGGTCGAACACACCGCGGCTTCCGCTCCCGCCCCTGCTCCCGAAGCGGAGTGGGCGGTCCTCGGCAACGAGGGTTCCTACGCCGACCTCGACGCGCTCCGCAAGGCAGTCGACGGCGGTGCGGCCACGCCTGCCCACGTCCTCCTGCCCTGCGCCCCGAGCGAGGGCGATGCCGCCGCGGCGACGCGTTGGCTGCTGGCCGGTGTGCTGTCGGCCCTCCGGGAGTGGGTCACCGACGAGCGGTTCTCCGACGCACGTCTCGTGGTGATGACGCGCGGAGCCGTCGAGCTGGACGGCACAGCTTTGGACCTCGCGCACGTCGCGGTATCCGGTCTGGTGAAGTCGGCCCAGGCCGAGCACCCGGACCGGCTCCTGCTCGTCGACGCGGACGACTCCTTCACGGGCAGCGACGTCGACCCCGCCCTGGCCGCGGCGCTCGCCGCTCCGGACGAGCCGCAGGCCGCGGTGCGCGACGGAAAGCTGTACGTGCCGCGCCTCGCCCGGATCACCCCGCCCGAGGAGCCCACCGGTCACGCGTGGGACCCCGAGGGGACCGTGCTGATAACCGGCGCGACCGGTGGTCTCGGACTGTCGCTCGCGCGGCACCTCGTCGCCGAACGCGGCGCACGGAGGCTCCTGCTGGCCAGTCGCCGTGGCCCCGCCGCCGAAGGCGTCGGCGAACTCGTCACCACTCTCTCCGAGCTGGGCGCACACGTCGACGTGGCCGCCTGTGACATCGCGGACCGTGACGCCCTCGCGGAACTGCTGGCCGCGGTCCCGGCCGAGCACCCGCTCGTGGCCGTGGTGCACGCGGCGGCGGCCCTGGACGACGGCGTGGTCACCGCCCTGACCCCGGAGCGCCTGGACACCGTGCTGCGGCCGAAGGCCGACGGGGCGCTGCACCTGCACGAGCTGACCCGGGACCTGGACCTCTCCGCGTTCGTGCTCTTCTCCTCCCTCGCCGGAGTCCTGGGCAGCGCAGGCGCGGCGAGCTACGCCGCTGCGAACGCCTTCCTGGACGGGCTGGCGCGGCAGCGCCGGGCCGCGGGCCTGCCCGGCACCTCGCTGGCGTGGGGCCTGTGGACGGACAACGGCGGCATGGGCGACCGGATCACCGACGCCGACCGCAACCGGATGGGGCGGGCCGGAGTCGTACCGTTCACCCCGGCGGAGGGGCTGGCCCTGTTCGACGCCGCCCTCACCGCGGACCGGCCGGAGATCGTGCCGGTCCGCCTGGACGTTCCGGGACTGCGGGCCATGGCCCGCGCCGGCATGCTGCCCGCCGTCTTCCGAGGCCTCGTGGGCGACACCGGCGCCGCGGCCGGGGGGGGGGCGGGCGCCCGGGGCCCCCCCCCCCGCCCCCCCCCCCCCCCGGGGGGGGGGGGGGGCCCCGCGGCGGTGGGGGCTGATAATTTGGGGGAGAAAGACGGCCCCCCCCCCCGGCCCCCCCCC
>NZ_JBFAET010000262.1:0-9964 GCF_040642095.1 Streptomyces sp. NPDC020362 | reverse complement strand
CGCGACGGCCTCGCCGCCGGCGATGGTGCGCAGGACACCGTCACCGGGGCGAGGCCGTCGCCGGGCGGTCAGAAGCCGCGGTCGATCCACTCCTGGAGATGCGGCGCCTCGGCGCCGATGGTGGTGGTCTCGCCGTGGCCGGTGTGCACCACCGTGTCGTGCGGCAGCGCGAGGAGACGTTCCCTGATCGATTCGATGATGGTGGGGAAGTCGCTGTACGACCTTCCCGTCGCCCCGGGACCGCCCGCGAAGAGCGTGTCGCCGCTGAACAGCGCGGCCAGGTCCGGTGCGTACAGACAGACGGCTCCCGGGGCGTGCCCCGGGGTGTGCAGCACGGCCAGCCGGACGCCCGCCACCGTGACGGTCTGCCCGTCGGACAGCTCGCCGTCCGGTGTCCGGTCGGGATGGGTGTGTTTCCACAGCGGCAGGTCGTCGGCATGCAGCAGGATCGGGGCGCCGGTGCGGGCGGCCAGATCCGGTGCGGCGTCGATGTGGTCGTTGTGCGCGTGGGTGCACACGATCGCACGCAGGGTGCGTCCGCCGAGGGACTGGACGATGGCGTCGGCGTCATGAGCGGCGTCGATGACGACAGCCTCGCTGTCGTCACCGACGATCCACACGTTGTTGTCGACGTCCCAGGTGCCGCCGTCCAGGGAGAACGTCCCCGAGGTGACGAGGCGTTCGATGCGTGCGCCTGCCATCAGAGGACCACCACAGAACGCAGGACGTCACCGTGGTGCATGCGCTCGAAGGCCTTCTCGACCTCGTCGAGCGCGATGGTCTCGGTGACGAAGGCGTCCAGGTCGAGGCGGCCCTGCAGGTAGAGGTCGATGAGCATCGGGAAGTCGCGGGAGGGCAGGCAGTCGCCGTACCAGGACGACTTCAGCGAACCGCCCCGGCCGAACACGTCCAGCAGCGGCAGCTCCAGCTTCATCTCCGGGTTCGGCACGCCGACCAGCACCACCGTCCCGGCAAGATCGCGGGCGTAGAAGGCCTGCCGGTACGTCTCCGGACGGCCCACCGCCTCGATGACGACATCGGCGCCGAACCCCCCGGTCAGCTCGCGCACCGCGTCGACCGCGTCGGTCTCCCTGGAGTTGACCGTGTGGGTCGCGCCCAGCTTCTTCGCCGTGGCCAGCTTGCGGTCGTCGATGTCCACCGCGATGATCTTCGCCGCACCCGCCAGATTCGATCCGACGATCGCCGCGTCGCCCACGCCGCCGCAGCCGATGACCGCCACGCTGTCACCACGGCCGACGTTGCCGGTGTTGATGGCCGCGCCGATGCCTGCCATCACCCCGCAACCCAGCAGTCCGGCGGCGGCCGCCGACGCGGCCCGGTCCACCTTGGTGCATTGTCCGGCCGCCACCAGCGTCTTCTCGGCGAAAGCGCCGATACCCAGAGCCGGCGAGAGTTCCGTACCGTCGGTCAAGGTCATCTTCTGCTTCGCATTGTGTGTGCTGAAGCAGTACCAGGGCCGTCCGCGCAGACATGCACGGCACTGGCCGCACACCGCGCGCCAGTTCAGGATCACGAAGTCACCGGGCGCCACGTCCGTGACACCCTCGCCCACCGACTCCACCACCCCCGCCGCCTCGTGCCCCAGCAGGAAGGGGAAGTCGTCACTGATGCCGCCCTCGCGATAGTGCAGATCGGTGTGGCAGACGCCGCAGGCCTCGATCCTGACCAGCGCCTCGCCCGGGCCGGGCTCGGGCACGACGATCGTTTCCACACTGACGGGGGCGCCCTTGCTCCGCGCGACGACGGCACGGACCTGCTGAGACATGGCCACTCCTCGGCTGACAGAGGGTCGAGATGTTGCCTATTACGGTACGCATCTCGTGTTTCGCAACACAGCATCGCGGAGAGCGCAGCGGCGGTCAAGGATCCGTCACGCGATACGACGCATGGCCGCGAGAGCTTCGTCCGAGCAAGGGCAGACCGTCGGCGAACGCCTCTACCCCCCGGCTCGGGCGGCCACCGGCGCTGGGGCGGCTTCCAGAACGACGGCCGGGTCGGCCGGCTCCGACGCTTCAACTCCGTACGCCACCGGGCCGAAACGCAGCGGCGAGAACCGATCCGAACCTGCCCGGTCACGCCTGCGCGGCAATGACCAGAGTCACCCGAGTCGGTGCCGGCGACAGGGCGTCTCGTCGCGGGAATGCGCGGGCCCCGAGGCGATCACGGACCTGTGTCGGCAACTCGGCGCTGCGACCACCACCATCGGCGTCCTCGTCACCAACCAGCCCAACCGCACCTTCCTGCGGAACTGGCCAAAGGCGCTGCAGCCGCCGGCCGAACGGCACCGGAACACGTTCGACCAGTACAGGAATACGTTCGGGGCGGCGATCCCGATCACCTTGGACCGCGCGGCGGCCACGGCCTCGGCGCCCCCGGCCTGGTGGAGCGGATCCGTCGGCAACAGCTGCCCTTCGGGATCAACGCGGTGGCAACAGCCGCGGTGAAGGCTTCGCTGCGGGGCCCGCAGCGAGCTGCGCCTACGTGTGGACGCCGTCGTCGCCGAACGCGAACCGCTCCGTCACGAACTCGTCGACCTCGGCCGACACGTACGCCCCGGCCACGCCAATTCCGTCTGGCTCACCGGGCCCGATCCGATCGATGCGGGCGCCTCGGCACTCGCCGACGCCGGTGTCCTGACGCGCCACTGTCCCAGCGAGGGACTGCGGGTCACAGTCGGCAGCCGGAAGGCCAACGACGGGCTCGCCGCACTGGCGGAACTGCGCGCGCACCAGTTTGCGTCGCGAGCCCCCGACGCTGCCTCATCGGTGGCTGCGGGGCGACGCAGTCCTGGCGATCCGAGTTCTGCACGAGGCCGCCCCCGGGTCCGAACGAGGTTGCGCGCAAGACGGACGACGGCCTCGATGCCGGTCAGGCAGTGCCCGGCGGCTCGTGGGACGGGGTCACTTCCGGATGCTCCCGGTTGTCGGCGGTATCCGCCTCGCGCGGATGTGGGTACTCCTGCAGTCGGGGCAGCCCGTCGGTCTTTCCAGGGCGAGTGGCCGAGTTCTGGCCGTTCAGGTTCTGCCGGACCGACTCCAGGATCGTCAGTCCCTGGCCGACCAGTCCGGCCGCCATCTCGCCGAGGCCGACCGCACCGTTCAGGACGTTGACGTTGGCGCCGGAGAGGCCGCCGGCGGCCTCCTTCACGATCTGCGGGAGCTGGTCGATCAGCATCCGGTCGAGCGCGACGCGGTCGTGCGAGGCCGCCGCCTCAGCCTGGATCTTCATGCGTTCGGCCTCGGCGACGGCGAGCACCTTGATCCGCTCGGCCTCGGCCTCGGCGGGCTTGACGATCTCTGCGACCAGCTGCTGCTGACGCAACCGGGCCTGATGATGGGCGAGTTCGGTCTGGGCGGCGAGCACCTCCTGCTGCGCGTGGGCCTGCGCCAGCGGTCCGGCCTGGCTGGCGTGGGCCTGCGCGCGGTCCACCTCGGCGGCGTACTCCGCCTTCACGATCGCGGTCTGCCGAGCGTATTCGGCCTGCTTGCGCGCCGCCGCCTGCTCCGCCTCGGCGGCGGCCTGCGTGGCCTGGGCCTGGGCGATCAGAGCCTGCCGCTGAATGGCTGCCTTGTGCGGCGCGGACATCGCGTCGATGTAGCCGGTGTCCCCGTCGTCGATGGACTGGATCTGGAGCGAGTCCACGATCAGGCCGATCTTTGCCATCTCCGTCTTCGAGGTGTCCAGCACCTCCGCGGCCAGTTTCTGGCGTTCGGTGACGATCTCCTCGACGGTCATCGAACCGATGATCGCGCGCAGGTGGCCGGCGAAGATCCGGCCGGTCAGCACCGACATCTGCTCCTGGTCGGAGAGGAACCGCTGCCCGGCGTTGATGATGCTCTCGGTGTCGTTGCCGACCTTGAACGCGATCACGGCGCGTACGTGCAGTGAGATGCCCTGCCTGGTGACGCAGGTCTCGGTGACCTCCGCCTCGCACATCGACAGCGTGAGGAAGCGGGTCTTGCGGAAGATCGGGAACACGAACTTCCCGTGCCCCGTCACCACACGGAACGGCGCGCCCCCCAGTCCCCGCCGCCCACCCGAGATCAGCATCGCCTCGTCGGGGGCGGGAACGCGGTATCCGAACATGTCTTCTCCTCAGCCGGCGTCGGCGGCGTCGCCGCACAGCGCGTCCAGCGGATCCCGCCACTCGATGACGTCGACCTCGCGGAGTCCGCGGGACTCGACCACGAGCACGGTGGCTCCCTTCGGGAGGGGCTCCGAGGACCAGGCGAGGAAGGTCTCGGAACCGCCCCTGACCCGCACGAGGATCTCGCCCGGCCCGGCGGATCCGCGGGTGGGGAGGAGCAGCTCGCCCGTGCAGCCGATCACGGCCTCGTCCTGCGGCATCGCCGACGGCCTCCCATCACTCGGGCCCTATGATTTCGAGGTTAGTCCCACCCGCGCCGACGCCCTACGTTCCGGACGGTTCCCGAGGGATCCCTGAACCGGCCATACACGGTCTCGCCGCCGGGGCTAACGGATCGGGATCAGCAACCAGATCCGCGGGTGGTGACCGTGTGAACCACCGGGGTCACCCCGCGTCGCCGCGCCGCATGCGGTGGGCCGATCGACAAGACCCTGGAGCAGGCCGGAAAGGCAGTGCACGGAGCAGGGCACCCGATCAGGCTGCGCCGGCCCCGAGCGCACCTCGCTCGGCCCCTGTCGCCGTGCCCCCGCATCACGGGATCCTCGAGGCCGAGGGCGATACGGTCAGCCGCTGCAATGCGTCCAGGCAGGCCGACGTTCTCCTGCTCGGCTACCTGTTCTCACCCGCCGAGCTGCAGGCTGTGTGCCGGCGTCTCGGGCACGACCTGGACGACGACATCTGCCGCAGAACCGTGGACTACCACCTGCAGCGCACCAGCCACGGCTCCGCCCTTGCCGCACCGGTCCACGGTCTGGTTCCCGCCAGAGCCGCACGAGCCGATGCCTGGCAGTACGTCCATGAGGCACTGGAGGCGGATACCGCCGACATCCAAGGCGGCACGACCGGTGAGGGTATCCATCTCCCGAGCAAGGCGCATCAGGCGTTCCAGCGTGGACTCGCAGCCCTCGCGCACTGGCTGGAGCGAGAAGGCTTCCACCGGCCCGTGCCGCGAGCGCACAGCGGGGAAATCACGATCGAAGGCCAGGACGCGCCGGTGGTCATCAAGCTGGACGTACGGGCGTCGAACACCCGCTCAAGGCGGGACAGGCGCGTACAGGAGCAACTGGACTCACTGCGGGAGTTGGGCATGGAGTGGGCCCAGGCCACGACCGGCCGCCCGACGGGCCTGCCGGACGCACCAGTGCACGAAGAGGCCCCGGGCTGTGACGGTGCCTTGGGTCTCGTGCTGCGGCCCGGCTGCGCCGGTGGCCGGGTGGGCCCTTCATCCGGGACGGGAGCCAAGATCGATTGTCAGTGGTGGGTGAGACGGTAGGAGCATCGAGTCGGGAAGAGGAAGAGGGGGAGCTGTCATGTCCGGAACCCAGAACTACATCAATCACGTTGCTCTTGTGCTGGATGCGAGTTCGTCCATGTCGCATCTGAGCCGCAAGGTCGTCGAAGTCGCCGATCAGCAGATTGCGTATCTGGCCCGCCGGTCGAGGGAACTGGACCAGGAAACCCGCGTCACGGTGTACGTCTTCGCGGACAAGGTGGAGTGCGTCATCTACGACAAGGACGTGCTGCGGATGCCGTCGCTGAAACAGCTGTACCGGGTCGGTGGCATGACGGCTCTGCTGGCAGCCGCGCTGAAGTCGCAGCGGGAGCTGGCGCAGACGGCTCAGCTGTACGGCGACCACAGCTTCCTGACGTTCGTGCTCACCGACGGGCAGGAGAACGCAAGTCATCGCTGCCCGGATGCCCCTGCCAGGGATCCGCGTGAACTGGTCGGGTCCGTGGCCGAGATGATCAGGACGCAGGAGGACAACTGGACGCTGGCCGTCCTTGTGCCGGACCAGATGGGCAAGCGCGAGGCCATGCAATGCGGTTTCCCGAAGGACAACATCGCCATATGGGACGCCACGAGCACCCAGGGCCTGGAGGAAGCCGGGCAGGTCATCCGGCAGGCCACCGAGAAGTTCATGGTGGGCCGCACCCAGGGCATCAGGGGATCGCGGGCGGTGTTCTCCACGGGTGCGGAGGCGGTCAACAAGGACACCATCAAGGCGGCCGGCCTCACCCCGGTGAATCCGTCGGCGTACCAGCTGATCCCGGTGGCTCGTGACGCGGCGATCCGGGACTGGGTCATCGAATGCGGGCACACCTACCGTACCGGTGGGGCGTTCTACCAGTTGAGCAAGTCGGAGAAGGTCCAGGCGCAGAAGCAGATTGCGGTGCTGGAGAAGAAGACGGACCGGGTGTACACAGGGCCCGAGGCCCGGGCGCTGCTCGGCCTGCCGAACGTGGAAGTCCGCGTCAAGCCGGACCACAACGACGACTTCACGATCTTCGTGCAGAGCACCAGCGTGAACCGGAAGCTCGTACCGAATACGCGGCTGCTGCTTATGCTCTGACGCCTCGGGAACCCCGTGGGGTCACGGTCGTCTCGTCCACCCGGCACCCCGCCGGCAGCAGAGTCGGCGACTGCGGGCGCGGCACAGGCGTGCACGTCGCTGAGACCGCCGCCGCCTTCGCGCCGATCGCGGCAGCGCGGTCTGCCGGCCGGGCCCCGCACCGTCACCCTCTGCCGGGCCGTGCCCCGGGTCGCGGACAGCTGCTCGAGCAGGTGTCCGCGACCGGGATGCGGTGGGCGCGGTCGGCGGCCGTGGTGGGTGCGGTTCCATCTGCCTGATGGACGGATCAGGTCAGTCCCACTGCTCGTCGGCGAGAGAGCTGACCGGCTGCGGCTTGCCGATGAGAGCCAGGGCGATGAAGAAGCTGATCTGGCCGATCGCGATGGTGAGGGTGGCCAACGCCTTCTCGTCGTAGTGCCTGGCCGCCTCGGCGTACAGTTCGTCGGACACGCGCTCCTTGCCGTGCGGGGCGGGCTGGAGGGTGGCCTCCACCAAGGCGAGGGCGGCACGCTCGGCGTCACTGAAGTACGGGGCGTCCTGCCAGGAGGAGACGGCGGTGATGCGCTCCTCCGACTCCCCGGCCTTGCGCAGGAAACCGGTGTTCAGGATCGTCAGGTAGGTGTTGTTGACGATCTGCCCGGCGCGCAGGTGGACGAGGCTCATCGTGGTCCGCGGCACCGAGCGGTTGCCCGTGGCCCGGAAGAGAGCTGCGCTGATGTCGTTCAGCTCGGGCACGAACTCGGCCGGGTTCGGCATCCGGGAGATCGAGGGGTTCGTCATGGCTGCACTCCTTGGTATCCGTCTGGTCAGCGGCTTCACTGCACTGACGGACCAGCGCACCAGGATGTGACAGGGATCCGGGAAACTCTTTTTCCTGACGCGCTGTGAGCCCGGTGACGATGCGGGAGGCCGACCGCCCCGTGTCCCCGGACCGGTGCGCTGGGCAGCGTGCCCGTGCGGGTTCCGGTTCCTGGACCCCCGCAACACCTCCCGCAGGCGCCCCTCATGCGGACACACCGCCAAAGAGAACCGGCCCACACAAGAGGCCTTCGACTGCGTCGCCTGCGGCCACAGGGCGCACGCAGACACGGTGGGCGCCCTGAACGTTCTACGGGCCGGGACGGCCCGTCGCGAAGCCCAACCGGCATAGCGAGAAGCCCCTTACGGGGGGAGGTGTCACTCCCGTCCCCTTCCAAGTGGTCGGGGAAGTGCTGTTCTTCGTCATGTGTTCCCCCTGGTCGCGTGAGAGCGTCGTGTACGGCTTCTTCAGGCCCTGCGCGTGGATCGCGGGCCCCTGGGGGGCGGACGGCCGGGTCGTCGGCGGCGGCCTGCTGGATCTCGGTCGCGGTGGGCCCGGCCGGGCGGTCCTGGTGCTGCTTCTTCAGAGGCTGCGGGCGGTGATGTCGCCGTGGGAGGTGGTGGCGCGGATGTCGAGTTCGGCGGTGCCGTCGTTCTTGAGGGCGTTGCTGATGCGGCCGGAGCCGGTGCCTGCGTCCAGGGCGGCCGAGACCCCGGCGGCGGCGCCGACGTTGATGTCGCCGGACTGGGTGCGCAGCTCGACCGTGCCGCGCGTGGCCTCGGTGATCCGGATGTCGCCCCGTGCGGTGCTGATCTGTGCGGGGCCGCCCAGCCGACCGACCTCGACGTCGCCGTCGGTCGCGGTGAGGCGGAGGCTCGCGGCCTCGTCCAGCTTGATCTGGTGGTATGCGCCTTCGAAGGTGACGTCGCCGAGGCGGCCGACGGTGCGGAGTTCGGCACTGGCGGTCTTGGCCTCGATGCGGGAGCCGACGGGCAGCTTGACGGTGACCTCGATGGATCCGGAAGGGCCGAGGTACTGGTTCTTCCCCGCAGTCTCGATCCGCAGGACACCGTCGGCGTAGGCGACGGTGGTCTGCTCCGCCGCCTTCACGTCGCGGCTCTTGGAGGGGCTGGCGGGCAGGACCTCGACGGTGGTGTCGGCGCGGTCCGCGGCGATGAGCTGGACGCGTCCGGCGGGGATGGCCAGGACGGCACAGATCGGGGCGGGGGTGTCGAACTTCTGCATCGTGCTCTCCCGTGCTCGCTCGTTGTTTCTGACACCGGAAACGCTACGTTGCTTTCCAGATCTACACAACAAACCTCTTACGTAGAGACAGCATCCATGCAGGTGAGGGCACCATAATCATTGCAACACCCTCTCGATTAACGCAACGATGGAGCTGTCGGTCGTTGCAATGTATTGAAGATGAACGCTATGGTGGGGTCGTCAGGGAAGACCGAGCAGCACCATGGAGCCCCCGCGGGGCATGAAGGGGGTTCGTGATGCCGGGAGGCAGACTCACCCAGCAGGAGCGCCAGCAAATCGCGGTGGGATTGGCCGACGGCCTGGCCTACGCCGAGATCGCCCGGCGTCTCGACCGCCCGACCTCCACGATCACGCGTGAGGTGACGCGGAACGGCGGCCCCGTCGGCTACCGCGCCGACCTGGCCCACCGCGCCACCCAGCAGCGCACCCACCGGCGCAGGCAGGCCGCACCCCAGGGGCTCAAGGCGCTCCCGCAACCGGCCGGACGCGACGCCGAGGCCGTGCGCGACTACCAGGAAACCCTCACCACCGTCTTCATGACCTCGGGCCTGCCCAAGATGATGGCCCGGGTGCTGGGCTGCCTCTACACCACCGACACGGGCAGCCTCACCGCGTCCGAACTCGCCCAGCGCCTCCAGGTCAGCCCGGCATCCGTCTCCAAAGCGATCGCGTTCCTCGAAAACCTGGACCTCGTCCGCCGTGAACGCGACGAACGCCGCCGCGAGCGATACGTCGTCGACGACGACCTCTGGTACCAGTCGATGATCCGCAGCGCCCAGGCCAACGACCAGTTCATCGAGACCGCACGGCAGGGCGTCGGCATCCTCGGCCGCGGCACCCCGGCCGCCACCCGCCTCGAAAACGCCGCCCGCTTCCTCGACTTCGTCAGCGAAGCACTCATCCGCGCCGCCGAGCAGGGCCGCGAGGTCCTCTACACCAGAACCGAATCAGCCTCAGACACCACCGCCAGGCCGAGTTCCGCCAAGCCGAGTCCAGATGACGTATAGACAGCCGTCCGGACCGTCACAGCCGTGAGGCGAAGCCGCCCGCATTCCCGGCACGACACAGGGCCGCGCCACAGCGGCCGTCCGCGGCAGCGCGCGGTCATCCGCATTCCCGCTGTCCCAAAACCTCTGCATTTCGGGGACACTCCGGCGGCCAAAGGCGATGTCGTCCGGAAAACTCCGTCCAGAAGGCCGATGCGGGGCGCGGGCGCAGAACGGCATGACCGCCGCGCCGCGCCGCACGGCGGAGCTGCCGGAGTCCCCGCCCGGCCAAGGACCGCAAGCGGCCGCGCCCTTCACAGCCTGCTGCCACCCCTCACACCACCGGCGCCGAACCGAAAGACCGCAGCCACACCGCCGCGGCAGACTCACCGAA
>NZ_JBFAET010000261.1:0-10194 GCF_040642095.1 Streptomyces sp. NPDC020362 | reverse complement strand
CCAGGAGGCCCACGTCGCCGGCCTGCCGGTGGACTGGTCCAACGTGCTTGCCCCCGGCGACCGCCTGCCGCTGCCGACGTATGCCTTCCGGCACGAGCACTACTGGCTCGTGCCGCCCGTCCCCATGGCTTCGGGCAAGGAGACGGACACCGGGTTCTGGGACGCGGTGGAACGCGAGGACATCGAGCGGCTCAGCGCCGAACTGGGATCGGAGAACGGGCTCCGCGCTGTCGTACCGGCGCTCGCGCGCTGGCGGCGGCGCAACCTGCTCCGCTCCGAACTGGGCGACTGGCGCTACCGCATCGGGTGGACCACGGTGGCGGGACCACAGGAGGTCTCGCGGGTCCCCGGCCGTTGGCTCGTCGCCTCGTCCGCGAGCGCGGACCGGCACGCCTTCGACGGGATGTTCGGCGAGGCGGTGCCGCTGTCGCTGGAGAGCGCCGACCGCTCCTCGCTGACCACCACCCTGGCCGCGATGGGGGCGCTGGACGGTGTGCTGTGTCGGTCCGACCACGCCGAGCATGTGCTGGCCCTCGTCCAGGCTCTCGGCGACGCCGGGATCACGGCGCCGCTGTGGTGCGTCACCCGTGGGGCGGTCAGCACGGGCGCGGCCGATGCGCTGTGCAGCCCGCAGGGTGCCGCCGTGTGGGGTCTGGGCAGGGTCGTCAGCCTGGAGCACCCGGAACGCTGGGGCGGCCTGGTCGACCTCCCGGACGTGCTGGGCGACCGGGAGTTCGCCCTGCTCGGCGGGGTTCTCAGCACGGGCGGCGTCGAGGACCAGCTCGCCGTACGCCCCGACGGGGTGTGGGCCCGCCGGCTGATGGGGGCCGGCGAGGGCGTCCAGGGCGCGCGGTCGTGGCGGCCCTCGGGCACGGTCCTGGTCACCGGCGGCACCGGTGCGGTCGGCGGACACGTCGCCCGCTGGCTCGCCGCCCACGGCGACTGCTCGATCGTGCTGCTCTCACGGCGCGGCGCCGACGCCCCCGGCGCCGCGGAGTTGCTCGCCGAACTGCACGCCACCGGCACCCCCGCCAGGGCGATCGCGGCCGATGTGGCGGACCGGGACGCGGTCGCCGCCCTGCTCCGGCAACTGGCGGACGAAGGCGCGCCGGTCCGGTCGGTCTTCCACGCGGCCGGTGTCGGGCAGAGCACCTCCCTCGCCGAGACGAGCCCGCAGGAGTTCGCCGCCGTGGTCGCGGCGAAGATCGGCGGAGCGCGGATCCTGGACGAACTCCTCGACGGTGCCGAACTGGACGCGTTCGTGGTGTTCTCCTCGATCTCGGCGGTCTGGGGCAGCTCCTTCAGCGGGGCCTACGCCGCCGGGAACGCCTACCTCGACGCCCTGGTCGCACAACGCCGGGCGCGCGGAGCGGCCGGTACCTCGGTGGCCTGGGGCATCTGGGCGGACGCGGGGATGGTGGACCGGGACACCGCGCGACAGTTGCGCCGGATCGGCCTGGGCGCGCTGAAGCCCGCCCAGGCGATCGCCTCGTTGCAGCGGACACTCGACGACGACGAGACCGGCGTCACCGTCGCCGACGTGGACTGGGCGCCGTTCACGGCCAGTTACACAGCCGCACGACGACGGCCGCTGATCGAGGACCTGCCCCAGGTGCGGGACGCCCGGACGGCCGTACCGCAGGCGCGTGACACGGCGGCCGACGCCTTCCGCCGGGAGCTGGCCACGCTCGAACCGGCTGCCAGGCAGGCCGCGTTGCTCGATCTGGTACGGAACGAGGTGGCGGCCGAGCTGGCCTACCCGGACCCGGCTCAGGTGGAACCCGAGCGTTCGTTCCGCGATCTCGGACTGGACTCCCTGGCCTCCGTCGGGCTGCGTAAACGGCTCAACAGCAGGCTTGGCCTGAACACCCCGGTGACGCTCGCCTTCGACCACCCCTCGCCGACGGCCATCGCGGCCTTCCTGCTGGAGCTGCTGACTGTCGAAGGCGCGCCGGGAGCGGGGACGGCCGACGAGGAACTCGACCGGCTGGAGGCCGCGCTGGCCGGACTGAAGCCGGACTCGGTGGGCCGCTCCCGGATCTCGATGCGTCTGGCCGGTCTCCTCGCCCGCTGGAAAGCGAGAGAGGAAGTCGCGCCGATCCCGGCAGAAGCGCCCGGAGAGCAGCTCGACGACGCCACCGACGAGGAACTGCTGGCCATGCTCGGCAGCGAATTCGACATCTCCTGACGCGGCATCTCCCCGAAAGGTCCTCCCATGTCCGCTCCCACATCAGACGGCCCGCCGCCGACAGCGCACCGGATGAGGCATTTCCTCAAGCAGATCAGCGCCGATCTGCGGCTCGCCAAGCAACAGCTGCGCGAGTACGAAGCCCGGGACAAGGCCGACCCGGTCGTCATCGTCGGCATGAGCTGCCGCTTTCCCGGCGGCGTACGCAACCCCGACGAGCTCTGGCAGCTGGTCGCCACCGGCACCGACGCCGTCTCCCTGTTCCCCTCGGACCGAGGCTGGAACACCGAGCGGATCTACGACCCGAACGGCGACCGGCCCGGCACCACCCTCACTCGGGAGGGCGGCTTCCTGTACGGGGCCGCCGAGTTCGACGCCGGATTCTTCGGCATCTCGCCACGTGAGGCGACCGGCATGGACCCGCAGCAGCGGCTGCTGCTGGAGGCGTCCTGGGAGGCGCTGGAGTACGCGGCGATCGATCCCGCGGGCCTGCGCGGCAGCCGCACCGCGGTCTTCGTCGGCGCGGCACCCCAGGGCTACGGGTTCGACGCACAGAGTGCCGGTGTAGGCCTTGAGGGCTACGGCATCACCGGTGTGTCCACCTCGCTGCTGTCCGGGCGGATCGCCTACACCCTGGGACTGGAGGGCGCCGCGCTGACCATCGACACCGCGTGCTCCTCCTCCTTGGTGGCGCTGCATCTGGCCTGCCAGTCGCTGAGCCGGGGCGAGTGCGACCTCGCCCTGGCGGGAGGTGTGACCGTGATGGCGGTGCCCAGCGGCTACATCGAGTTCAGCCGACAGGGCGGGCTGGCACCGGACGGTCGGTGCAAGTCGTTCTCCGACGACGCCGACGGCACCGGCTGGTCGGAAGGCGTGGGCATGCTGGTGGTCGAGCGGCTCTCGGACGCCCTGCGGGCCGGCCACGAGGTGCTGGCCGTCGTTCGCGGCTCCGCGGTGAACCAGGACGGCGCCTCCAACGGCCTCACCGCGCCGAACGGGCAGGCGCAACAGCGCGTCATCCTCGACTCGCTGGCGAGCGGTGGACTGACTCCGGCCGACGTCGACATCGTGGAGGGGCACGGTACGGGTACCCGGTTGGGCGACCCGATCGAGGCGCAGGCGCTGATCGCCACCTATGGCCGGGCGCACACCACCGGGACGCCGCTGTACCTGGGGTCGTTGAAGTCCAACATCGGCCACGCCCAGGCCGCCGCCGGAGTCGGCGGCATCATCAAGATGGTCATGGCCATGCGGCACGGCGTTCTCCCGCGGACCCTGCACGTGGACGAGCCGACGCCGCACGTGGACTGGTCGGCCGGTGACGTCCGGCTGCTGACCGAGGCCGTCGACTGGCCGGAGACGGACCGCCCGCGCCGGGCCGCGATCTCGTCCTTCGGCGTCAGCGGCACCAACGCCCACACCATCATCGAACAGGCCCCGTCGGCTCCGTCGGCCCCGCCGGCCCAGGCCGAAGAGGCCACCGTCGTCCCGGCCCCGACCCTCCTGCCATGGGTGCTCTCCGCCAAGAGCAGCGCTGCGCTGCGCGACCAGGCACGACGGCTGCTGGCCTTCGTGGAGGACGGCACGTCACCGGCCGATGTCGGCTTCTCGCTGGCCACCACGCGGAGCGCCCTGCGCCACAGGGCGGCCGTCATCGGCGAGAGCTGTGACGACTTCCGTCGCCAACTGGGCTGCCTGGCCGCCGGAATGCCGTCGCCCGGAGTCGTCCAGGGCCGGCCGGGAGGCAAGGTGGGCTTCCTGTTCTCGGGTCAGGGTTCGCAGCGGATCGGTATGGGGCGTGAGTTGTATGCGGCGTTCCCTGTGTTTGCCGATGCGTATGACGAGGTGTGTGCGCGTCTGGACGCGCCGGTCGATGTCGATGCCGAGACCCTGCATCGGACGGGGTGCACCCAGCCCGCGCTCTTCGCGGTCGAGGTGGCGTTGTTCCGGCTTCTCGAGTCCTGGGGTGTGCGGCCGGATTGCGTGGCGGGTCACTCGGTCGGTGAGATCGCGGCCGCGCATGTGGCCGGGGTGCTGTCGCTGGACGACGCCGTGAAGCTGGTGTCTGCGCGTGCTGCGTTGATGCAGGCTCTGCCTGCGGGTGGTGCGATGGTTGCGGTGCAGGCGGCCGAGGACGAGGTGCTGCCGTACCTGACGGACGGTGTCGGTATCGCGGCGGTCAACGGGCCTGGGTCCGTGGTGGTCTCCGGTGCCGAGGATGCCGTGCTGGAGATCGCCGGGGTCTTCGCCCAGCAGGACCGCAGGACGTCCCGGTTGAGGGTCAGTCACGCGTTCCATTCGCCGTTGATGGATCCGATGCTGGAGGAGTTCGGCCGGGTCGTGGCGGGGCTGACGTTCCACCAGCCGCATGTCCCGGTGGTCTCGAACCTCACGGGCGGTGTGGCGGAGGCGTACACCCCGGAGTACTGGGTCCGGCACGTGCGCGAAGCGGTCCGTTTCGCCGACGGCATCGAGACCCTGCAAGGGCTGGGTGTGACCACGTTCGTGGAGATCGGTCCCGGCGGTGTCCTCAGCGCCCTGGCGCAGGCCTGCGCGGACGACGTGGTTGCCGTGCCCGTCCTGCGCGGCGACCGTCCCGAGCAGCAGGCCCTCGTCACGGCCCTGGCCGAACTGCACGTACACGGCGTCTCCGTGGACTGGCAGGCGCTCTTCCCCGGTGCTCACCGCGTCACCCTGCCCACCTACGCCTTTCAGCGCGAGCGCTTCTGGCTGGAAGGGGACGAGGACCTGGCCGCCGCCGGCACTCCGGCCGACGCGGCGGACTCCGGCTTCTGGGACAGCGTGGAGCGCGAGGACGCGGAGTCCCTCGCCGCGATCCTGGGCGTCGGCGCGGACGCCTCGCTGAGCGCGATCCTGCCCCGGCTGTCCGCGTGGCGCCGTCAGCGCCGCGAGCAGTCCGTGGTCGACGGCTGGCGCTACCGCGTCACGTGGAAGCCGCTCGGCGCGCTCCCGCAGCCCGGCGCGTCCGGGACCTGGCTGCTCGTCGTGGCCGGTGAGAGCGAGTGGACCGCCTCGGTCCGCAACGCGCTCGGTGAGCGCGGCCTGGAACTGGTGACGCTCGTCGCCGGGCCCGGCACCGACCGCGGGAAGCTGGCCCGTGAGCTGGCCGGCGTCGGCCCGGTGGCCGGCGTGCTGTCCCTGCTCGCCGAGGACGAGAGCGCCTCGGTCGGCCACGCCGGCCTGTCGCACGGCCTCGCCGCGACCCTCTGCCTGGTGCAGGCGCTCGGCGACGCGGGCGTCGACGCCCCGTTGTGGTGCGCCACGCGTGGCGCAGTGGCCACCGGCCGCTCCGACCGCGTGGACCGCCCGCTGCAGTCGCAGGTGTGGGGCTTCGGCCGGGCGGCGGCGCTGGAACACCCGCAGCGCTGGGGCGGACTGCTCGACCTTCCTGATCTGCTGGACGCCCGTGCCGCGGCCCGCGTGGCTGCCGTCCTCGGCCAGGCGGCCGAGGACCAGGTGGCGGTCCGCGCCTCGGGTGTCTTCGGGCGCAGGCTCGTCCGGGCCGCCCGCGCCACCGGCCCCGCCCAGGGGTGGTCGCCGCGCGGCACGGTGCTGATCACCGGTGGTACGGGTGCGCTGGGCGGGCACGTCGCCCGCTGGCTCGCCGGTGCGGGTGCGGAGCATCTGGTGCTCACCAGCCGCCGCGGCCTCGACGCGCCGGGTGCGGCGGGTCTCGTCGCAGAGCTGGAGGAGCTCGGTGCGGCCGCGACCGTCGTGGCCTGTGACGCGGCCGACCGTGACGCCCTGCGGGCGCTGCTGGCCGAGCACCCCGTCAACGCCGTCGTCCATGCCGCAGGCGTCGGCGACCACGTCATGATCGAGGACTCCGACCCGGCCGGGTTCGCCGGCACGGTGGCGGCCAAGGCGGCAGGTGCCATGCACCTGGACGAACTGCTGGCCGGTCAGGAGCTGGACGCGTTCGTCATGTTCTCCTCGGGCGCCGGCATCTGGGGCGGCGCCGGCCAGGGCGCCTACGCTGCGGCCAACGCCTGCCTGGACGCCCTCGCCGAGTACCGGCGGGCACACGGGCGCACCGCGCTCGCCGTCGCCTGGGGCGGCTGGGCCGAGGGAGGCATGGCCGGCGTCGGCGACGGGGAGGAGATGCTGCGCCGCCGCGGCCTGCCCCCCATGCAGCCAGCCCTCGCGGTCTCCGCGCTCCAGCAGGCGCTGGCCGACGGCGAGAGTGCCCTCACCGTCGCGGACTTCGAGTGGGAGCGGTTCATCGGCCCGTTCACCGTCATCCGCCCCAGCGCCCTGTTCTCCGATGTGCCCGAGGCGCGCCGCGCCCTGGAGGCGCCGGCCTCCGGCGGCGCGGAAGCCGGCAACGCGCTCGCCGCGAAGCTGACCGGGCTGTCGGCGGGCGAGCAGGACCGCACGCTGGTGGACCTCGTCCGCACGCACGCAGCCGCCGTGCTCGGCCACGAGGGCGCCGCGGCGGTGGAGCCCGGCCGGGCGTTCAACGACCTCGGCTTCGACTCGCTCACCGCCGTCGAACTGCGCAACAGGCTCACGGCCGACACCGGCCTGAAGCTGCCCACCACGCTGGTCTTCGACCACCCGAACGCCACGGCCCTGGCCCGGTTCCTGCGCGTCGAACTGCTCGGTTCGCAGGGCGCCGCGCAGCAGGAGCTGCGCACGGCCGCCGGTGACGAGCCCATCGCGATCGTGGCCATGAGCTGCCGCCTTCCCGGCGGCGTCGGCTCGCCCGAGGACCTGTGGCAGCTCGTGAGGTCCGGCGCCGACGCGATCTCCGGCTTCCCCGAGGACCGCGGCTGGGACGTCGAGAACCTCTACGACCCCGACCCGGGCACCCCGGGCAGGACGTACGCGCGCGACGGCGGCTTCCTCTACGACGCGGGCGACTTCGACGCCGCGCTGTTCGGGATCTCGCCGCGCGAGGCGCTCGCGATGGACCCCCAGCAGCGCCTGCTGCTGGAGGCCTCGTGGGAGGCGTTCGAGCGGGCCGGCATCGACCCGGCCTCCCTGAAGGGCAGCCGCACCGGCGTGTTCGTCGGCATGTCCTACCAGGGCTACGGCGCGGGCCTCCCGCAGGTCCCGGAAGGCGTCGAGGGCCACCTGCTCACCGGCAGCGCCGCGAGCGTCGTCTCCGGGCGCGTGGCCTACTCGTTCGGCCTGGAGGGCCCGGCGGTCACCGTCGACACTGCGTGCTCGTCGTCGCTGGTCGCCCTGCACCTGGCCATCCAGTCGCTGCGCAACGGCGAGAGCACGATGGCCGTCGCGGGCGGTGTGAACGTCATGGCCGTACCGGCCGCGTTCGTGGAGTTCAGCCGGCAGCGCGGGCTGTCCGCCGACGGCCGCTGCAAGGCGTTCGGCGCCGGCGCGGACGGCACCGGCTGGGCGGAGGGCGTGGGTGTGGTGCTCGTGGAGCGCCTCAGCGACGCCGTGCGCAACGGCCACGAGGTCCTTGCGGTCGTGCGGGGCAGTGCGGTCAACCAGGACGGCGCGTCCAACGGGCTGACCGCGCCGAACGGCCCGGCGCAGCAGCGGGTGATCCGGCAGGCCCTGGCCTCCGCCGGGCTCACCGGGGCCGATGTCGACGCGGTGGAGGCGCACGGTACGGGCACCGCTCTGGGCGACCCGATCGAGGCGCAGGCAGTCCTCGCCACGTACGGCCAGGAGCGCACCGAGGACCGGCCGCTGTGGCTGGGCTCGCTGAAGTCCAACATCGGTCACGCCCAGGCGGCGTCCGGCGTGGCCGGTGTGATCAAGATGGTGATGGCGATGCGCCACGGCGTCCTTCCGCGGACGCTGCACGCCGATGAGCCGACGCCGCACGTGGACTGGTCGGCCGGTGACGTCCGCCTGCTGACCGAGGCCGTGGAGTGGCCGGAGACCGAACACCCGCGCCGGGCCGCCGTGTCGTCCTTCGGCGTGAGCGGCACCAACGCCCACACGATCATCGAGCAGGCCCCGGTGGCCGAACCGGCCGCCGTCGCACCGGTCGAGGTCTCCTCGGCAACCGTGCCGCTGGTCCTGTCCGGCAAGTCCGAGGCCGCGCTGCGCGCCCAGGCCGAGCGCCTGCTGTCCCTCACCGCCGACGGCGCCGAACCGTCCCTCACCGACATCGGCTTCTCGCTGGCCACCACCCGGGCCGCCCTGGAGCACCGCGCCGCCGTGGTCGGTTCCGACCGCGGCCGGATCGCCGAGGGCCTGCGGGCCCTGGCCTCGGGGGCACCCGCTCCCGGCGTCGTCCTCGGCCGCGCCGACGCCGGCCAGGTCGGGTTCCTGTTCTCCGGGCAGGGATCGCAGCGCATCGGCATGGGGCGGGAACTGTACGAGGCGTTCCCCGTCTTCGCGGAGGCGTACGACGAGGTGTGCGCCCACCTCGACCGGCACCTCGACCGGCCGCTGCGGGACGTGGCCTTCGGCGAGAACGGTCACGAGGACGGCGAAGAGCTGAACCGCACCGCCTTCACTCAGCCCGCGCTGTTCGCGCACGAGGTCGCCGTCCACCGCCTGCTGGAGTCGTGGGGCGTGCGGCCGGACTACCTGGCCGGGCACTCCGTGGGCGAGATCGCGGCCGCGCACGTGGCCGGAGCCCTGTCGCTGGAGGACGCGGCCGCACTGGTAGCGGCTCGTGCCGCGCTGATGCAGGCCCTGCCCGCCGGCGGGGCGATGATCGCCGTCCAGGCCACCGAGGACGAGGTGCTGCCGCACCTCACGGACGACGCCGACATCGCAGCGATCAACGGTCCGCAGTCCGTCGTTGTCTCCGGAACCGAGGACGCCGTGGCGGCCGTCGCGGACGTCTTCGCCCGGCAGGGCCGCAAGACCTCCCGGCTCACCGTGAGCCACGCATTCCACTCGCCGCTGATGGACCCCGTGCTGGAGGACTTCGCCCGCGTCGTCGGCGCTCTGCGCTTCGAGACGCCCCGGACACCGGTCGTTTCGAACCTCACCGGTGAGCTCATCGACGCGTACACGGCGGACTACTGGGTCCGGCACGTCCGCGAGGCCGTGCGCTTCGCCGACGGCATCCGGACCCTGGGCGAGCTGGGCGTGACCATGTTCGTGGAGACCGGTCCCGGCGCGGTGCTGAGCGCCATGGCCCAGGGCTGCCTGGACGGCGCGGTCACCGTTCCCTCCGCACGGTCCGGCAGCCCCGAGCCCGAGGCGATCACCGGCGCCGTCGCGCGGCTCCACGTGCACGGCGTCCCCGTCGACTGGCCGGCGTTCTTCGCCGGCCGCGGCGCCCGGCGCGCCGACCTGCCGACCTACGCCTTCCAGCACCAGCGGTACTGGCTGGAGACCACCGCGCCCACGGCCGCCGCCGTCGCGGGGACCGACGCCGTGGAGGCCGGGTTCTGGGAGACGGTGGAACGCGAGGACGCCCAGTCCCTCGCCGCCACCCTCGACCTGCCCGCCGAGCAGCTGGACGCGGTGCTGCCCCGGCTGTCCGCGTGGCGTCGGCAGCGGCGCCGGGAGTCCGCCGTGGAAGGCTGGACCTACCGCACGGGCTGGAAGCCGCTCGGCGGCCTCCGGGAGCACGAACTGCCGGGCGACTGGCTGTTCCTGGTCACCGACGAGACCGAGGCCGTCGAGTGGACCGCCGCCGTCGCCGACGGGCTCGCCGCCCGCGGGGCCCGGCTGGTCCGGGTGGCGGTCGACCCGGCCGCCGACCGCGGTGCGCTGCTGCGGCAGCTCGGCGACGCCGTCCGGGAGACCCCGCTCGACGGTGTTGTCTCCCTGCTCGGTACCGACGAGCGGCCCCACGCCGGACACCCGGCCCTCACCGTCGGCACCGCGCTGTCCCTCGCGCTCGTCCAGGCCCTGGGCGACGCGGGCATCGACGCCCCGCTGTGGGCGCTGACCAGGTCCGCCCTGTCCACCGGCCGTGCGGACGCGGTGCCGAGCGCCGCCCAGAACGCCGTCTGGGGGCTGGGCCGGGTGGCTGCGCTGGAGCACGCGCCGCGCTGGGGCGGTCTGATCGACCTCCCGGACACGGTCGACGACCGGGTCGCCGG
>NZ_JBFAET010000260.1:0-10257 GCF_040642095.1 Streptomyces sp. NPDC020362 | reverse complement strand
CCGAGGGCGGCGGTGTGCAGCCGGTGCCGGCGCATCCGCACCTCCAGGCGCTCGGCGACGGTCAGCAGGTCCGCCTCGTGGTAGCCGGCCTCGCGGAAGGTGCCGAGCAGCGCGGCGGCCGCCTCCACCGCGCCCAGGCCCTTGCCCTGCACGTCCCCGACGAGGACGCGGGTGCCGTGCGGGCCGGGCTGGATGTCGTAGAAGTCGCCGCCGACCCGGGCGTCGAAGTCGGCGGCCAGGTACACCCCCGCGTGCTCCAGTCCTGCCCAGTCCGGCGGCAGCGGGCGCAGCACGGTGCGGCGGGTCGTCTCGGCGACGTCCAGGACGTGCAGCATCTCCTGTTCCCGGCGCACCCGCACGGCGGAGGCCAGCGTGGCCAGGGCGCCGCCGAGCGCGACCAGGACGAAGTCGGCCAGTCCGGCCTGGTACTCGCCGGGCCAGGCGCTGTCCACGACGACGTACGTCACCACCGAGACCAGGGCGAAGCCGGCGGTGGTCCACACCCCGCAGATCGCGGCGGCGATGCCGGGGACCAGGACGATCCAGGAGATGATCCGGAACCGCTCGGTGGTGTTGAGGTCCAGGAGCACGATGGCGACGAGCAGCACCAGGGGCACCACCCAGGCGATGCTCCGCCCACGGACGCGCAGCAGCTGCCGCCGGCGCCGGTACTCCATCTCGGTCACGGCGGGCAACCCTCCATTCCCTCAGCGAAGCACGGGAGGGATCCGGTCGCATCCGGCCATTTTTGTTCTGCCGGCCGACTTGCCAGGCCGTACCCGCAGGTGTGCCCTGGAAAACAGGGGCGAGGAGAGAGAGGAGTGCTCTCATGGCTCAAGCGGCACCTGCACCCGGCGGTATGTCCCAGCCCACGCGCAAGGCCGTGACCAGGGGCCCCGTACCCAACGTCTTCGACGAGCGCACCCACCGGATCGCCCGGCTGGTCGTGCCGGTCGTGCTGGGCCTGGTCTACGGCTACTGGGCCGCGGCCAACCGGCGCAGCGGCGGTCCCATCACCGGCTGGAACGTGCTGTTCGGGTTCGTCACGGCGATCGTGTTCGCGGTGGTGCTCATGGCTCTGCTGACCGCGGCCCCGCGCATGCGGCGGGAGGTGCGCGCGCTGGCCTGGACCGCGTTCATCGGCTGTGCGTTCGGTTTTCTCTACAGCCAGTCCGGCGAGTCGATCCTGAGGTCCGTGGGCATGTCGCTGGCGGTCTCGGCGGTCACCTTCGTGGTGGTCTTCTACCACTACTACACGCATGAGGACGCGGCCGGGCACCGGGTGCGCTGAGCATGCGTCACGCGCGTGGGCCCCGGCCGGTGTCCGGCCGGGGCCCACGCACTCCCCTGTGATTCCCTCCACCGTCCCCAGCACCAGGAAACACCCGTTCGGATGAGCCCTCCACCGGAGACCGGAATCACCGGCCCCGCCAGGCGTCGCAGCCGTTCAGCTTGACTTTTCGCCCGAATGCACGCGTACCGCTCGCGCACCGGTGCGCAGCGGCCTTGCCTTGAAGCGTGCCCCCACGCCTCAGGAGCGCCCTGTCGGCCGTACTGATCGTCCTGTCCTGCCTGCTCGTGCCGTTCGGCGCGCTGGCGGCCTGGGCGGCGTACGGGCTCGCCGACACGGGCCGGTACGTCACCACGATGGCCCCGCTCGCCACCGACCCCGCCGTGCGGGAAGCCGTCGTGGCCACGGTCGGGGACGACATAGTGCGCGAGGTGGACCACCGGATGGACGTCCGCCGGATGCGCGGCTCGGTCGCCCCGTTCGTGCACGACGCCGTGCGCTCCTTCACCCAGACCCGCGCCTTCCGGCTGGCCTGGGACACCGGCAACCGGGTCACGCACGACGCGGTGCTGCGCGCCCTGCGCACCGAGGACGCGGACGACGGCGGCGCGCAGCCGCTCACCCTCGACCTCGCCCCCGTCACCGACCAGGTCAAACGCCAGCTCACCCAGGACCATGTGCCGCTCGCCGCCCGCATCCCGGTGCAGCACACCGCGGTTCCGGTGCTCCCGGCGGGCGAGGTCACCCAGCTGAGGAAGGGATTCCGCGTGCTCGAAGTCGCCGGCTTCTGGCTCCCGGTCACGGCCGCCGTCTTCGCCGTCGCCGGGATCGGACTGGCCGTCCGCCGTCGTCGTGCCGTCGCCGCGACCGCGCTGGGCACGGCCCTGGGCGGCGCGCTGCTCGCCCTCGCCGTCACCGTCGGGCGCAGCCTCACCCTCGCCGGCCTGCCGGCCGGTGTGTCGCATCCGGCCGCGGGTGCGGTCTACGACGCCCTGACCGCCACCCTGCGTACGGTCTCCTGGCTGCTGCTGGGCCTCGGCCTCGCGGTGGCGCTGACGGCCTGGCTCACCCGCCGTCTGCGGCTGACCCGCCGCGCGCGAGGCCGGCGAGGGTCCGCAGCGCCCGCGCCAGATCCGGCTCCGGAGCCGACGCGAGCCCGAGCCTGACGGCGTTCGGGGTCCGGCTCGGGTCGACCGAGAAGGCGGTACCCGGGGTGACGGCGATCCCGTGCGCCCGCGCGGCCGCGGTGAAGGTGTCGGCCCGCCAGGGCGCGGGCAGCTGCCACCAGGCGAAGTAGGCCGCCGGATCGGACCGTACGGCGAATCCGTCCAGTTGTTCGGCGACCAGCCGCTGCCGCCGCCCCGCGTCCCGCCGCTTGGCGGCGACCAGCCGTGCCACGGTCCCGTCCCCGATCCACCGCACGGCCGCCTCCAGTGCGAAGGACCCCGCGTTCCAGCCCCCGGACCTGACGGCCCGCGCCACCGCCCCGGTGCGGTCCGCCGGCGCCAGGACGAAGCCGACGGTGAGCCCCGGGGCGACCCGCTTGGACAGCCCGTCGACGAGGTGGACGAGTTCCGGGACGAGCGCGGCGATCGGGGGTTCACCGCCCGCGTGCAGGAAGGACCAGATCCGGTCCTCCACGACCGGTATCCCCAAGCTGTGGATGACGTCGGCCAGGCGCTCCCGCCGCTCGGCACCGAGGGTCAGCGAGGTCGGATTGTGCAGGGTCGGCTGGAGATAGAGGGCGGACAGGGCAGCGGTGCGGTGGGCCGCGGCGACGGCCTCGGGCAGCGGCCCCTGCTCGTCGGCCGCGAGCGGGACGAGGGTGCAGCCGAGCCGCGCCGCGATCTCCTTGACCAGCGGATACGTCAGCGGTTCGACGCCGACCCGGCCGCCCGGCCGGACCAGGGAGGCCAGGGTGGCGGCAATCGCCTGGCGGGCGTTGCCGGTGAACAGGATCCGGCCGGGATCGGGCCGCGGGCCGCCGGTGGCCGCCAGCCCCGCGACCGCTTCCCGGGCCGCGGGGGTGCCGGCGGCCGGGGCGGGCCGCAGTGCCTCGGCCAGCGCGTCCGGCCGCAGCAGCGGCGCGAGGGCAGGGGCCAGCAGCCCGGACTGGCCGGGCGCGGACGGGTAGTTGAGCTCCAGGTTCACGGGCTCGGCGCCGGCCGCCTCGGTCAGCGCGTGCCCCGGCTGCCGGTCCGGCTCGGTGGCGCGCACGAACGTGCCGCGTCCGACCTCGCCCACCACCAGCCCCCGGCGGACGAGTTCGGCGTACACCCGTCCCGCCGTCGAAGCGGCGATCCCGTGCCGCCGGGCGAACGCCCGCTGCGGCGGCAGCCGCCGGCCCGGGCGGAGCCGGCCGCGGGTGATGTCGTCGGCGATCCGGTCGGCGATCCGCCGGTAGTCGTCCATGCGCCCCCCTGTCGTACCGACCCACCTGGTACCGGCACACCCCGTACCGGCACACCCCGTACCGGCACACCCCGTACCGGCACACCCCGTACCCGCGCACCGCATTGCACCGAGGGCAAAGATTTTATTGCACCGAGGAGTTGGGGGTGCCTAGGGTCGGTCGCATGAGCCCCTTCCTCGCATACGAGGACAAGGCGGACTCCGGCGCCTCCTCCCGGACCCCCCTCGTCCTCGTCCACGGCCACCCCTTCGACCGCACGATGTGGGCCCCGCAGCTGGCCGCGTTCTCCGCCGGCCGCCGTGTGATCGCCCCCGACCTGCGCGGCTACGGCGCCTCCCCCGTCACCCCGGGTATCGTCCCGCTCGCCCGCCACGCCCAGGACATCGAGGAACTCCTGGACCTCCTGGGGGTGGACTCCTTCGTACTGGCCGGCCTGTCGATGGGCGGCCAGATCGCCATGGAGTGCTACGACCGCTTCGGCGACCGCATCCGGGGCCTGGTCCTCGCCGACACCTTCCCCGACGCCGAGACGCCCGAGGGCAGGACCGGCCGCAACGCCCTGGCCGACCGGCTGCTCTCCGAGGGGATGCGCGGCTACGCCGACGAGGTCCTGGAGAGGATGGTCGCCCCGTACGCCGATCCCCTGGTCAAGGCCCACGTGCACCGCATGATGACGGCCACGTCCCCCGAGGGCGCCGCGGCCTCCCTGCGCGGCCGCGCCGAACGCCCCGACTACCGCACCCTGCTGACCCGGGTGAGCGTCCCCGCCCTGGTCGTGACCGGCGCCGACGACACGTACACGCCGGTGGCGGACGCCGAGGCCATGCACGCGGCGATCCCCCACTCCGTGCTGCACGTGGTCGAAGGGGCGGCCCACCTGCCGAACCTGGAACGGGCAGGGGAGTTCAACGAGGTCCTGGGAGAGTTCCTGGCCGGGATCGACACGCGCTCCTCGTAACCGGGGGGCGGGCCCGGGACGTCACATCCCACCAGCAAGCAAGCCCCCCGAGCACGCCCCCCCGAGCGGACCGGCGGGCCCGAGCGCACCCGAGCGGACCGGGGCGGTCCGGGGTGAAGTGGCCATAATGGGCGCATGTCCCGCGAGTTCCCCATCGGCCTCACCCCACCCGACTGGCTGGTCCGGAACCTCCAACCCCACCGGGCACCCCTCAACCGGGCCGCGATGGCGCGGGCGGGCGTCGGCCTGTCGGCCCCCCTGGCGATCGGCCTCGCGGCCGGGCAGCCCGCATACGGCGCGCTCGCCTCCATGGGCGCACTGAACGGCGTCATCGGCGACACCGCCGACGCCTACCGCATGCGCGTCATCAACATCGCCGTTCCACAGCTCGTCGGCGCCGTCGGCGTCGTCCTGGGCTCGCTGGTGTACGGCCGGGGATGGGTCGCGGTCGCCACCGTCACCTGCGTCGCCCTGGTGTCCGGAATGATCTCGACGATCGGCGCGGTGGCCTCCGTGTCGGGACTGCTGCTGCTCCTGAACGCCGTGGTCGCCGCGGGACTTCCGCTCCCCAGCCCCTGGTGGCTGCCCCCGGCCCTGATGACCGGCGGCGGCCTGCTCGTCCTCGCCCTGGCACTGCTCGCCTGGCCGCTGCGGGCGGGGGTGCCCGAGCGCGACTCGGTCGCGGCCGCATACCGCACGGTGGCCGACCTGCTGGCCGCCTGCGGCGACCCGGACCGCTACATCACCACCCGCTTCGACGTCACCCAGTCCCTCAACCGGTCCTACGACCTCATCCTCGCCCACCGCGCCCGCCACCACGGCCGCAGCCGCGAACTCACCCGGCTGCTGGCCCAGTTGAACGCGATCACCCCGCTGATCGAGGCGGCACCCGCCGTCCACCTCTCCGGCCGCCCGCTCCCGCCGGAGGTCCCCGAGGGGCTCCGCCGCCTCGCCCGGGCCGTCGAGAGCGGCCACCCGGATCCCGCAGCCCTGCCCACCCTGCCCGCCCCCACCACCGAGACCGCACGGGCCGTCGACCACGCGCTGCGTCACGCCGCCGAGGTCGTCACCAGGCCGGACGTCGACCTTTCCCCACTCTCGGCGTCGCTCGAGCGGGGGGACCCCCATGGCATCGACGGCCGCCTCGGCCTCCCGGCCGCACTCGGCATCCGCACCGCCCGCGCGGCCCGGGGCGTCGTCCTGTCCGCCAACTCCTGGCGCTACGGCCTGCGCCTGGCCGTCTGCATCGGTATCGCACAGTCCCTGGTCTCGCTCGTCCCGGTCCCCCGCTCCTACTGGGTGGCCCTGACGATCACCTTCGTCCTCAAGCCCGACTTCGGCTCGGTGTTCTCGCGGGCACTGCTGCGGGCGCTGGGCACGGTGGCGGGGCTGGTGATCGCGGCGGCGGTCCTGGCGGAAGTACCCCGGGGCTGGTGGGACGTCCCCGTGCTGCTCGTCCTCGCCCCGCTGATCCCGGCCCTGACCCCGCGCGGCTACGGCTATCAGACGGCGGCGATCACCCCGGTGATCCTCCTCCTCTCCGACATCCTGAACCACCAGGGCACGGCCCTCCTGCTGCCCCGCCTCCTGGACTCCCTCATGGGCTGCGCGATCGCCCTGGTCGCGGGCTATCTGCTGTGGCCGGAGAGCTGGCACACCCGGGTCGGCGACCGCCTCGCGGACGCGGTGGCCGGCACGGCGGCGTACGTGGAGGCGGCCTTCGGCCCGCAGACCGACCCTGCCGCCCGCGCCCGCATGCGCCGCCGCCTCTACCGCGACCTGTCGGTCATCCGCATGGAGTTCCAGCGCGCCCTGACCGAACCACCGCCGACCGGACGCCGGGCCGCGGCCTGGTGGCCGCTGGTGGTCGCCGTGGAACGGATCGTCGACGCGACGACCGCGGCTCGCGTCCGCGTCCGCCACGGCGCCGAGCCCCCGTCGGCCTCCGAGATCGACCAGGTGGCCGGTCAGCTGCGCGAACTGTCCGAAGGCGTACGGCGGTCGGAGACCCTCACCGCGGTCCGCACCCACCTGACCGGCCCCTCGGGCAGCGTCCTCGAACCGCTGCGCCAGGAGGTGGCCGCGGCACGTGCGATTACGACACCGCACTGACCTCCCGGCCAGCGACCGAAACGCAATCTGGGGCCGCTAACCTTACGTGTCCGTCCTGGCCAGGGATCGACGGGAACAACTCACGCGAAGGGTTGCGCACATGGGCATTCTCACTCTCCTGCGGAACGCGTTCGGCCGAGGGCGCAAGGCGCGCACCGCCGAGGCAGAGGGTGCGGACCGACGCCCTTCGCCGACCCCGGCCCCCGTGCCGGCGCCCGCCTCCGAAGAAACTCCGTCCCCGACCGCCCAGGTCCCCGAGCCCCGCACCTCCTCCCCCGGGGAACACGACCTGGTGACGGCAGCCTTCGACAACGTATCGGTCCCCAGGCAGGCCACAGAGCCCACCCAGCAGCACCCGACACCCGAACCCCCGAAGCCGACGGCCGAGGCAGAGGCCGAGGCCGAGCAGGTGACGGAGGCGCAGCCGACGGCCGAGGCAGAGCCGACCGCTGATGCAGAGGCCGAGCCGAAGCAGGCGGCAGAGGCAGAGGCAGAGGCAGAGCAGGCTGCCGAGGCTGAGCAGACCGCCGAGGCAGAGCCCGTGGCAGAGGCCGAGCCGACGGCTGCGGCGGAGCAGGCCGCTGAGACCGAGCCGACGGCCGAGGTGAAGCCGCAGCCCGCCCCCGAGCCGGTTGCTGAGCAGCCTGAGCCCGAAGCGGAAACCGAGCCCGAGCCGGCCGAGAAGCCGGAACCGGTGGCTGAGGCCGAGCCTGTGGCCGAGACCGAGCCTGTGGCGGAGCCTGCGGCCGAGGCGGAGCCTGCGGCTGATGCGGAGCCTGCGGCCGAAGCTGAGCAGGCCGCTCAGACGAAGCCTGTGGCTGAGGCAGAGGCCGTGGCTGAGGCAGAGCCGGCAGTGGAGCCCGAGCCGGTCGCAGACGCGGAAGCGGCAGTGGAGCCCGAGCCGGTCGCAGAGGTAGAACCGGTAGCGGAGCCCGAGCCGGTCGCAGACGTGGAAGCGGTCGCAGAGGTGGAGGCTGAGCCGGTCGGCGAGCCGGAGCCGGCGGCCGCTGAGACCGCCGTACGGGAAGAGACCCCGGACGAGCCGCAGGCCGCCGACGGCGAGGACGCCCCGCAGGGGCCACCCGCAGCCGACGACGAAAGCCGCACGGGTGGTGCGGGTGGGAACGAAAACAGCGCCGAAGGCGAAGCCGAGGCGGGCCCCGAGCCGGAGGCCGAGGCAGGGAACGACAGCAGCGCCGAAGGCGAAGCCGAGGCGGGGCCCGGGCCGGAGGCCGAGGCAGGGGCGGCCAAACCCGCCCTCCCCCTCACCCGAGTGAAGTCCCGCACCCCTTCCCTCACCACCGCCTACAGGGCCGCCACCACCACCCTCAAGAAGTCCCACCTCACCGGCGCCCGAGCGAAGCTCTACCTCGTGCTCGACCGCTCCGCCAGCATGCGCCCGTACTACAAGGACGGCTCCGCCCAGGCCCTCGCCGACCAGACCCTCGCCCTCGCCGCCCACCTCGACCCCGAGGCCGAGGTCCACGTCGTCTTCTTCTCCACGGAGGTCGACGGCACCACCGACCTCACCCTCACCCCGGACCACGAGACCAAGATCGACGACGTCCACGCCTCCCTCGGCCGCATGGGCCGCACCAGCTACCACGCCGCCGTAGAGGCCGTCCTCGCCCACTACGAGAAGAGCCACCCGGACCCGGACACCGCACCCCCCGCCCTGGTGGTCTTCCAGACGGACGGCGCCCCCGACGCCAAGACCCCGGCCACCCAGTCCCTCACCGAGGCCGCCGCGAAGCACTCCTCCGTCTTCTTCTCCTTCGTCGCCTTCGGTGAGCACGACAACAAGGCCTTCGACTACCTGCGCAAACTGAAGACCGGCAACACGTCCTTCTTCCACGCGGGCCCCACCCCGCGCGAGCTGACGGACACGGAGCTGTACGAGGGCGTGCTCGCGGCCTGGCGTCCGTAACCCCTCCCGACCCCTCCACCCGGTGCCGTCCGCTTCTCACCCCGTAAAACGGGGAGCGGGCGGCACACCCATGTCAGCTACGCTTTCAAGGTTCGAAGACGACCGCGGACACCGACAGACACCGCGGCCGTCACCCCGCGTAGCAACCTGGGAGCAGCCCGCGATGGCTCGACACCTCATCACCAGCGCCCTTCCGTACATCAACGGAATCAAGCACCTGGGCAACATGGTGGGGTCCATGCTCCCGGCGGACGTGTACTCCCGGTACCTCCGCCAGCGCGGCCACGACGTCCTGTACATCTGCGCGACGGACGAGCACGGCACCCCCGCGGAACTGGCCGCCAAGGAGCAGGGCCTCCCGGTCGACGAGTTCTGCGCCCAGGCGCACGACGCCCAGAAGGCGGTCTACGACGGCTTCGCGCTGGCGTTCGACTACTTCGGCCGGAGTTCCTCCGCCGAGAACCGCGAGATCACCCAGCACTTCGCCCGCAGGCTGAACGAGAACGGCTTCATCGAAGAGCGCGCGATCCGCCAGGTCTACTCGCCCACCGACGGCCGCTTCCTCCCGGACCGCTATGTGGAGGGCACCTGCCCGCACTGCGGCTACGACAAGGCCCGCGGCGACCAGTGCGAGAACTGCACCCGGGTCCTCGACCCCACGGACCTGATCAACCCCCGCTCGGCGATCTCGGGCTCCACGGACCTGGAGGTCCGTGAGACCAAGCACCTCTTCCTCCTCCAGTCGAAGCTGGAGAACGAGGTCCGCGAATGGGTCGCCCGCCACGACAAGGACTGGCCGCAGCTGGCCTCCTCCATCGCCCACAAGTGGCTGACCGAGGGCCTGCACGACCGTGCGATCACCCGTGACCTGGACTGGGGCGTGCCCGTCCCGGCGGACACCTGGCCGGAGCTGGCCGCCGAGGGCAAGGTCTTCTACGTCTGGTTCGACGCCCCGATCGAGTACCTCGGCGCGACCAAGGAGTGGTCCGACCAGGACCCGGAGAACCGCGACTGGAAGTCCTGGTGGTACGACGTCGACACCGACGTCCGCTACACGCAGTTCATGGCCAAGGACAACGTCCCCTTCCACACGGTGATGTTCCCGGCCACCGAACTCGGCGTGCGCGAGCCGTGGAAGAAGGTCGACTACGTCAAGGCCTTCAACTGGCTGACGTACTACGGCGGCAAGTTCTCCACCTCGCAGAAGCGGGGCGTCTTCACCGACCAGGCCCTGGAGATCCTCCCCGCCGACTACTGGCGCTACTTCCTGATCGCCAACGCCCCGGAGTCGGACGACTCGTCCTTCACCTGGGAGCACTTCACGGCCACGGTGAACAAGGACCTCGCCGACACCCTCGGCAACTTCGTCAACCGCGTGCTGTCCTTCTCCCGCAAGCGCTTTGGCGACGACGTGCCGGCCGGGGGCGAGCCGGGCGAGGCGGAGACCCGCCTCGGCGAGGAGATCGCCTCGCTCCTCGCCGAGTACGAGTCGCACATGGAGACCCTCCAGTTCCGCAAGGCGGCCGCCGCCCTGCGTGCCCTGTGGTCGGCCGGCA
>NZ_JBFAET010000259.1:0-10529 GCF_040642095.1 Streptomyces sp. NPDC020362 | reverse complement strand
GTGAGGGCGAGGGACTCGCCGTACGGGTCGGCGTGCGCGCGGAACCAGTCGGCGCTGCGTCCGGCCGCCGCGGCGGCGGCGCCGGTGTCGCCCTCCAGCCGGCTCGCCCACGCGAGATTCGCCAGGGCGTATCCCCGCGCACGGGACGGGCCGACCGTACGTCCGGCGAGCACGGTCTCCTCGAAGAACAGCGACACCTGCCCGGCCCCGTCGTCCTCGACGGCGTAACCCGGTGTCATGACCGGGAAGAACGGCCCGTTCCCGGTGCCGACGTCATCGAGGAGCCGCAGACTCTCCTCGCAGGCCTCACGGGCCACCGCGCCCTCGCCGCGGCAGACGGCCCAGACGCCGTCGAGGTGCGCGGCGACGGCCAGGACCGAGGGATCGCTCGCGTCGCGGGCGAGGGTGCGGGCCCGGTCGAGAGCGCTGCGGGCACTGTCCCACGCCCCGCGCATCCAGAGCAGGATCGCCTGCTGGCAGTGGGCGGACGCCAGCTCCGCCGGGGCCTGCCGATGCCGGTGGATCCCGACGATCTGCTCGGCGATGTCCTCCAGCGGGGAGCCGTCGCCGAGGCGGATGGCCAGCACGGCCTGCCCCATCAGCGCGCTCGCCCGCTGCGGGGTGGGCTCCGGCGCGGCGGCCAGGATGTCCTCCAGCCAGCGCCGGCCCTCGGCCAGGCGCCCTCGCTCGGGCCAGAACAAGCGCAGGGCGACGGCCAGCCGCAACGCGCTGTCCGGTTCGTGACGGAGGAAGGAGCGCAGCGCGGCCCGCAGGTTGCCGTAGTCGGCCTCCAGCTCCAGCGACGTCGTCCCGCGGACTCCGGTGGGCGGCTCTCGGTTCTGCGCCTCGGCCAGTGCCAGATAGAAGCGCCGGTGCCGCGCTTCGGTGGCCGCCTGTTCCCCCGCGGCCCGCAGGCGGTCCGCCGCGTACTGGCGGAGCGTCTCCAGCAGCCGGTAACGGACCTCGTCCTGCCGGGGCTCCACGCACACCAGGGATTTGTCGGCCAGCCGGCCGAGCAGGTCCAGCACGGAGGTGTCGTGCACACCCTCTGCGCACACCTCCTCGGCCGCGGCGAGCGAGAACCCCCCTGCGAAGACCGCGAGCCGGCGGAACAGGCGCCGTTCCTCGTCGTCGAGCAGCCGGTGGCTCCACTCCAGGGTGGCCAGCAGTGTCTCCTGGCGGGTGGCGCCGCGCCGGCTGCCATGGCCGAGCAGGGCCAGGGCGTCGTCGAGCCGCTCGGCGATCTGACGCGGCGCCAGCACGTGCACCCGGGCCGCGGCGAGCTCCAGGGCCAGGGGCATTCCGTCGAGCCGGAAGCAGATCTGCGCCACGGCCTCCACGTTCGCCGCCGTCAGCCCAAAGCCCGGGGACGCTTCGGCAGCCCGCTCCACGAACAGCCGTACGGAGGCGAAGCGGCCCACCTCCTTCAGGCCCGGCAGCCGACGCGGATCGGGCAGGCCGAGGGAAGGCACTCTGAAGGTGCGTTCCCCGTAGCTGCGCAACGGCTCCCGGCTGGTCGCGAGCACGAAGACGTCCGGGCAGCGAGCCAGGACCTCCGAGGCCAGCGCGGCACACGCGTCGACGAGGTGCTCGCAGTTGTCCAGCACCAGCAGCATCGCCCGTCCCGAGAGCTGTGCGATCAGCGCCTCCCGGCCCCCGCCGGACTGGGGGAGCTGCACCCCCAGGGCTGCGGCGACCGCCTCGGGCACGAGATGCGGTTCCGCCAGCCCGGCGAGGTCCACGAACCACGCCCCGTCCCGGAAGTCGTCGCACCTCCGGGCCGCCACGGCGAGCGCGAGCCGGGTCTTGCCGCAGCCGCCGGCCCCGGTGAGGGTCAGCAGCCTGCTCCGCCCGAGCAGCCTGTCCACCTCGGCCATTTCGCGTTCCCGGCCGATCAGGGCTGTCGCCGGTGCGGGCAGATTGTGCCGTCGGGCCCCCGGCCTCTCCTCGTGCTGCTGCTCGACGGAGTCGGCCAGCAGCTCACGGTAGAGGCGGCGTGTCTGCGGGTCGGGGTCGGCGCCGGTGTCCCGGTGCAGCCTGTCCCGCAGCTGCTCGTAGGCGGCCAGCGCCTCCCCGCGTCGCCCGGCGTCGGCGAGGACCCGCATCAGCGCCCGGTGACCGGGCTCGTGCAGAGGGTCCTCGGCCACCAGGGTGCGCAGGACGTCGATGGCCTCGGCCGCGTGGTGAGCGTGTTCCAGTGCCTCGCCGAGCCCCAGCCGGAGTGCGGTGCGCCGTGTCTCCAGCGTCACGGCCGCCTCGCTCACCCAGGTCTCGTAACGGTCCTCGGGCAGCAGATCGGGAGCGGCCAGGGCGAGCGCCGCACGGTAGTCCGCGGTCCGGCCGCTGTCCGAGGCCCGCCGGGCCACCTCGTCGAACGCGTCGAGATCGATCCGCACACCGCCGTCGGGGCCGAGCAGCACCAGGTCGTCCCTGAGAACGACGACGTCGCCCGCCGCGCCGGTGGAGGCCAGCGCACGCCGCACGGCGTGCAGCACCTGGTGCAGGTTGTTCGACGCGGCCGTCCGGTCGAGGTCCGGCCACAACAGGTCGTAGAGCCGCTCCCGGTGCAGCTGGTGGCCCGGTGACAGGGACAGCAGTTTCAGCAGGCTGCGGGCCTTGCGCAGACGCCACGCCCCGGCGGCGACCGGGCGGTCCGCGACCGCCACTGCGAAGCCGCCGAGGAGCCGGATGTGCACGTCATCGGCCATGGCTGCCCTCACGAGCAGGCTACCGCCGCCCGCCCGGCGAGGCCCGGGCTGGGCGGGGCAGCAGGAAGGGGGGAGAGGCGGCCGGGTTGTCCGGTGCATGGTCAAGGCCACTGCGGGGGGACCGGCAGGGGCGGCCCATGCGCTGCGATGCGGGGAAGGAGCGCCGACCGGCCGGTGCCTCGGCGTCCTGTCCGAGCCGGGGGAGGCCCGTTTCGGCGTTCTAGCGGAGCGTTGGCATGGTGAGCGCGGTGAGGGCGTGGTGGAGGGCGGCGTCGTTCGGCGGCCGGTCGCGCCAGCGGGCGCCGATGTGGCCGTCGGGTCGCACGAGCAGCGCTCCGCGCGGCCCGAGGCCGCAGAAGCCGGTGTGCTCCCCGGGCAGGGTCTCGATGCGCACGGGCCAGGGTGCGGTCGTGCGGGGCGCCCATCCAGTGGGGTCCGGGGTGAGCAGGGTGAACCATTCGCCGAAGGCGTCGAGCGTGGAGCGGTCGTGCGCGAGCCAGAGATGGGGCATGCGATGGCCCGGCTCAGTGGTGGGTACGTAGTCGGTGCTGGTGCTGGTGCTGGTGCCGGACGGCTCGGACGGGGTGGTGCCGTCGGCGAGGACGGCGTCGGAGCGGTAGCCGACGCCGAGCACCAGTCCGAGCTGGGCGAAGAACCGCTCCGACCACGGCAGTTCGACCCGGGGCGGCGCCACTTCGCCGGACCGGAGCTGGTCGCGGCGCCGGTTCTGCACCTGCAGCATGAGGTGCGTGTTGGCCACCGTTTGACGGAGAGTCTCGTGGGCGACGGGTTGCCGCTCCGCCTCGTAGCTGTCCAGCAGGCCCGGTTGGGCCCACCCGTGGACCACCCCCGCCAGTTTCCAGCACAGGTTGTGCACATCGGCGAGGCCGGTGTTCATGCCCAGGCCGCCGATGATGGGCACCGCGTGCGCCGCATCGCCGGTCAGCAGGACCCGGCCGCGGCGGAAGCGTTCGGCGGCGAACGCGTTCATCACCCAGTGCTGCACCCGCACCACCTCGGCCCGCACGTCGGCGCCGGGGCCGAGGGCGCGCGAGACGAGACCGGGCCAGTCGGCGCCCGCAACGCCTTCGGGAGTGGGACCGAACCAGGCCCAGCCGCCCTCCGGGTAGAGCGGGGTGAACGATCCGTGCGCGGTGAAGTAGACACCCGCGGGCCGGCGGGCGCACCAGCGGTCGAGGTCGGCGTCGAACACGACGGTGGTGAAGCCCCCCATCGCTCCCGGGCCCGTGGTGCCGATTCCCAGCAGTTCCCGGACGGTGGAGTTCGCGCCGTCGGCGGCGAGCAGATAGCGGGCAAGGATGCGGGTCTCCTCGCCGCGCCGGTGGTCGGTCAGGAGAGCCAGGACGCCGTCGGCCTCCTCGGCCAGGTGGACGAGTTCGACCCCGAACCGTACGGGTGTGTCCGCCGCGGCGAGCAGGGTGGGTTCCAGGCGGTCCTGCGAGGTGACCACGCCCAGCGCGGGGCTCTCCGGCACCGGCGTGTTGACGCCGATCATCGCCGCCGTGGCGAAGTCACGGTCGCGCAGGGTGTCGCGGAAGCGGACGCGTCCGTATTCGGGTGCGAACGCATTCGCCGCGATCGTGTCAGCGAGTCCGAGCCGGCGGTAGATCTCCATCGAGCGCACGTTGACCAGCCGGGACCGTGGGAACGGCGACAGCTCGCGGTGCTTCTCGACCAGTAAGGACCGCACGCCCCAGCGTTCCAGCAGCGCTCGGGCCGTGAGCCCGACCGGCCCACCACCGACGATCAGGACCTCCACCCCGGTGTCAGCCACGGCCATGTCGAACTCCTCCGGCCGGCCTCGGATCAGACTCCTGCCGGCCATTGATCACTCGGGGCGCTCGGTGGAGCACCCGAACGTGAACCAGCATCTCCCCTCGGCCGGTCGCTCGGCGAGCGGAGGGCCCCGGCTACGAGCGGGAGCCACGGCTGTCAGAGGTAGGTCACGGCTACGAGGGGTGGGCCATGGTTACGAGCGGTAGGTCACGGCTGAGCGAGGCGCTCGTAGCAGTCGTAGTTCCGCTGAGCGGCGATCCGTCCGTCCCGGAACTCGAGGAACGCCGCGATGTGCGCGCGCAGTACGTGACCCGTGGGCAGGTCGCCGAAGGGGGCGGCGAGGGTTCCCGACCAGGTGACCTCCAGCGCGACCTGATCGCCGGAGGCCACGGCGTTGATCACCTCGAAGTGCTGGCCGGAGAGCAGGGTGCGGGCCTGCTGCGAGGCGGTGAGTGACTCCGTGAGATCACGGACGGTGCCGTCCGGGAAGAGCGTGTTGGGCAGTTGGGTGTGGACCATGTCCGGATGCAGGAACTGCTTCAGCTCCTCGGGTGCCGCCAGCCGGGCCACGGCCTGGTGATAGCGGACGGCGGTGCGGACATGGGGGTGTTCGTCGATCTGCGCCATGGGAACAACCGTAGATGCACAACGTCAGTTGTACAACTGAAGTTGCGTAATGGTGGTTGTCGACCCGAGACTGGCCGTGTGCACGGACCACTCGAACCACACGACCTCGACCTGGGCAGCCTCGCTCTTTTCGCCGGCTTCGCCGCCACCACGGCAGTCCAGGCGGACCTTGCCTCGATGGGCTTCGGTGACCTGCGGATGTCCCACGGCTATGTCTTCCAGCACCTGATCGATGCGCAGCCGACCGTGAGCGACCTCGCGGCGAAGCTCGACATGACGCAGCAGGGTGCGTCGAAAGCGGTGGCGGAGCTGGAGCGGCTCGGCTACACGGAGCGCGTCCAGGACGCTCACGACGCCCGCATCCGCCGCGTCGTCCTCACGCGCCGTGGCCGGGAAGCGGTGAGCGCCGCCCGCCGTGCTCGGGCACACCTCGAAGCGCGCCTGAGAGACCGCTTCGGTGCCGAGGCGTTCGACGCGGCCCGCGGCTTGCTCGCCGATCTGCTCGACGAACTGGGCGGTACCGCGGCGATCCAGCGCCGCGATGTCAGGCTCCCACGTTGAGTGGTCTTCTCCGCCCGGCAGGGCGAGCCGGTCGACGCACCGCATCGTCCGCGGGCATTGTCAGTGAGCCGTGCTACCCAGGGGTGAACGAGGAGGTGGCCCGATGCTGCTCGACATGACCGCCCCGCCGGCCCGTGCCGCCGTCGAGGCGATCCGCAACGGCGATGCGCCGGCCCTGCAGGCCCTGCTCATCACCCATCCCGGCCTCGCCGGGGCCCGGCTGGGCGACGCGAAGACCGCCCGCACCCTGCTGCACGTGGCCACCGACTGGCCCGGGCACTACCCGGGCGGCCCGCACACCGTGACCACGCTGGTCGCGGCCGGAGCGGACGTGAACGCCCGGTTCACCGGCCCGCACCGCGAGACCCCGCTGCACTGGGCGGCCAGCACCGACGACGTCCCCGTCCTGGACGTCCTCCTCGACCTCGGTGCAGACATCGAAGCCGACGGCGCGGTCATCGGCGGCGGCACACCGATCGCGGACGCGGTCGCCTTCGGCCAGTGGAACGCCGCCCGGCGCCTGCTGGAACGGGGTGCCCGCACCAGCCTGTGGCAGGCAGCCGCCCTGGGGGCAGCCGACCGCGTCGCCGCATGGTTCCCGCCCCGTGCCGAGCCGCCGGGCCGCGACGACATCACCAACGCGCTGTGGTGCGCCTGCCACGGTGGACAGCAGCGGACGGCCGCCCACCTGCTGGAGCGCGGCGGTGACGTCAACTGGATCGGCCACGACGGGCTGACCCCGCTCGACGCCGCGCGCCGCTCCGGGCACACCGACCTGGCCGCCTGGCTGCGGGCCCAGGGGGCGAAGCCCGCCGAAGACCTCGCCTGACACCTCCGCATCCGTTCGCGGTCCCTTCGCAGCCTCAGCTCCGGCGCCTCGGCCGCCACGCCGTCCCACCGCCTTGGCGGCCGTACCCCCTTCACCGGCCCGGGCGGCCCGCCGTCGGCGGTGCGGCGCGTCGGCGGTGCGGTGTTCACCGGCCGGGCGCCCCGGCTTGCAGACCGACCATGACGAGGTCGAGGAGCCAGGTGGCGCGTGGCTGCCAGTCGTCGTGCGGGTCGAGCTGCCACAGCCCCGCGATGGCGAGGAGGAAGTCGTCCGCGGTGACTCCGGGGCGGATGGTGCCGGCCTCCTCGTTGGCGCGGAGCAGACGTTGCGCCGCGGACGTCACTGGTGTGTGCGCCGGCTTCGCCGGGCTTCCCGGTGCGCTGGTGACCTGCCGTATGGCGTCGGCCAGGCCTGCCTTGGCCATGGCGAACTCGGCGAGCCGGTCCATCCAGGCGCGCAGGGCCTGTTCGGGGGGCAGAGTGCCGAGCAGGTGGGCTGCGCTGTCGGCGACCTGCTGCATCTCGTGGCGGTAGATCTCCAGAACGAGTGCCTCGCGGTTGGGGAAGTTGCGGTAGAACGTGCCCTGCCCGACGCCGGCCTTCTTGGCGATCACGCTCAGTGGGACGTCCGCGCAGCGCGTCAGCTCGGCGAGTGCCACTTCCAGGATCCGCTCGCGGTTGCGCTGCGCGTCAGAGCGCAGGGGTGCGCCCTTCTTCTGTGGCACTCGTCCTCCTCAAGGGTTCGTGGCCGAACCCCGCCCTTGCTAACCGGACAGCTGTCCGTTAAGTTTCCAGGTAACGGACAGCTGTCCGGTTGTGTCCACGATAGCTGTGGCCGTGCCCCCGGGGCAGTCGGCCGCTGTCACCTTCGGCCCCAGCATTCCGCACTTGCGGTCCGCCCACGCCCACGGACCCGTACGACGCGTTCTCGGCGGCGTCCGGTGCTCCGGCTGCCGGACGGCCCCGCCTCACCTTCGTCCCGGATTCCCCTCTGTCCTGGAAACGCGAAAGAAGCTACCCATGGCCCTATCGACGTCCAGTGTCATCACCCTGAAGATCAACGGCGAGAAGTACACACTGCCCGTCGACCACC
This sequence comes from Streptomyces sp. NPDC020362, assembly GCF_040642095.1. Lineage (NCBI taxonomy): Bacteria > Bacillati > Actinomycetota > Actinomycetes > Kitasatosporales > Streptomycetaceae > Streptomyces > Streptomyces sp. NPDC020362. The sequence goes on along the minus strand of NZ_JBFAET010000259.1, from coordinate 2,915 downwards.
GCACCACCCTGCTCGACGCACTGCGCGAGCGCCTCGACCTGACCGGCTCCAAGAAGGGCTGTGACCAGGGGCAATGCGGTGCCTGTACCGTCCTGCTGGACGGGCGCCGGGCCGTCGCCTGCCTGCAACTGGCCGTGGCGGCCGAAGGCCGCGAGATCACCACCGTCGAAGGGCTGGCCGACGGCGAGCGGCTGCACCCCGTGCAGCAGGCCTTCCTCGACCTGGACGGCTACCAGTGCGGCTATTGCACCCCGGGGCAGATCTGTTCGGCGATCGGGGTGATCGAGGAGCACGCGGCGGGCTGGCCGAGCGCCGTCACCGAGGACCTCCGGCCCGAAACGGGACCACCGCCCCTGACCGCCGAGGAGATCCGGGAGCGGATGAGCGGCAACCTGTGCCGCTGCGGCGCGTACGTCTCGATCGTCGAGGCGGTCGCCCGCGCGGCCGGGGACGGGGCGCACACGGACACGGCCCCCGCGGCACCGGTCAGCCCTGCAGCAGAGACGAAGGAGGCCGCGGCGTGAGGGAGTTCGGCTATCAGCGGGCGTCGGACGTGGCCGGCGCCGTCGCGCTGCTCGGTGCCGATCCGGACACCCGCTTGCTCGCAGGCGGCACCAATCTCGTCGACCTGATGAAGACCGGAGTCGAACGCCCCGCCCGGCTCATCGACATCCGTGAACTCCCGCTCGACGAGATCGAGTCGACGCCGGAGGGCGGTCTGCGCATCGGCGCCACGGTCACCAACGGCGACCTGGCCGCCCACCCCGACGTCCGGCGCCGCTACCCGGCGCTGGCGCAGGCGGTGCTGGCGGGTGCGTCCGGGCAGCTGCGCAACATGGCAACGGTCGGCGGGAACCTGCTCCAGCGCACCCGCTGCGGCTACTTCACCGACGTCACCAAGCCCTGCAACAAGCGAATACCCGGCAGTGGTTGCCCCGCTGTCGCGGGCGAACATCACCAGCACGCGATCCTCGGCGCGTCCGACCACTGCGTGGCCGTGCATCCCTCGGACATGGCCGTCGCGCTCACGGCCTTCGACGCCGTCGTCCACTACGAAACCGCGGACGGGCCGGGGGAGTTGCCGCTTCGCGAGTTCTACCTGCCCGTCGGCGACACCCCGCACCGCGAGACCGTCCTGCCACCGGGCGCGCTGATCACCGGCCTCACCCTGCCGCCGGTGCCTGCGGCCGCCCACTCCCGCTACCGCAAGGTGCGCGAGCGCGCCTCGTACGCGTTCGCCCTCGGCTCGGTCGCCGTCGCGCTCGACGTCCGCGACGGCGTCGTCCGGGACGTGCGCATCGCCCTGGGAGCGGTTGCCTCCCGGCCCTGGCGGGCCGTCGCGGCCGAACGCGTCCTGACCGGCGCACCGGCCGAACCCGAGACCTACGCAGCTGCGGCGGACGCCGAACTGACGGCGGCGCGGCCCCTGCCGCACAACGGATACAAGGTGACCCTGATGCGCAACCTCATGGTGGCCGTGCTGACCGAACTCGCCGAGGAGGCGGCCCGATGACCACCGTCACCACCGGGACACCCACGTCGGCGCCCTCCGTCGGCTCCGCGCACACGCGCGTGGAGGGCAGGGACAAGGTCACCGGAGCGGCCCGCTACGCCGGGGAGATACCGTTCGCCGACCTCGCGCACGGCTGGCTGGTGCTCTCCACGGTCGCCCGTGGCCGCATCCGTGCCATCGAGAGCGCGCCCGTCCTCGCCATGCCGGGTGTCCTCGCCGTCCTGGACCACCGCAACGCCCCGCGCGTAGAGACCGACTACACCGGTCTGATGGGATCGAGGCCCGACCCGACCTGCGCCGTCTTCCAGCACGACCGGGTGCCGCACCTGGGCTGGCCGGTGGCGTTGGTCGTGGCCGAGACGTCCGAGCAGGCCAGAGAGGCCGCCGAGGCGCTCGTGGTGCACTACGAACAGGAGCCCCACGACGTCGCCTTCACGGGCGAGCATCCGGACGCCTACCCACTGGACAGCCACGCGCCGGCGGTGACGGCGAAGGGCGACCTCGAGACCGAACTGGCGGCATCGGCCGTCGTCGTGGACGCCGAGTACACCACCCCCGAAGAGCACCACAATCCGATGGAACCGCACGCGGCGACCGCCCGCTGGGACGGCGGAAGGCTCGAGGTGGTCGACTCCAACCAGGGTGCCACCTGGGTGGTGGGTGAACTCGCGAGCCTGTTTTCGCTCGACCCGGCCTCGGTACGGGTGCGTTCCGAACACGTCGGCGGGGGCTTCGGCAGCAAGGGTGTCCGGGCCCACCAGGTGGCCGCCGTGATGGCCGCGACCGTCCTGCAACGCCCCGTGCGAGTGGTCCTGACGCGACGTCAGATGTTCTCCCTGGCCGGCTACCGCAGTCCCACCGTCCAGCACGTCCGGCTCGGCGCCGACACCGACGGACGGCTGCGCGCACTGGAGCACCGCTCGCTCAACCTCACCTCCACCGTGCACGAGTTCGTCGAACCGAGCGCGGCGGTGGCACGGGTCATGTACGACGCCGACGCGCACCACACCGCCAACCGCGTCGTACGGCTCGACGTACCGACCCCGACGTGGATGCGCGGCCCGGGCGAGGCACCGGGGTCGTTCGCGCTGGAGGCGGCGCTCGACGAACTCGCCGAGAAGTGCGGCATCGACCCGATCGAGCTGCGGCTGCGCAACGAACCCGACAACGGGCCGGTCTCCGGCCTGCCGTTCGCCGGCCGCCACCTGCCCGCCTGCTTCCACGAGGGCGCCCGCAGGTTCGGCTGGGCGGACCGGGACCCACGCCCCGGCCTGCGCCGCGACGGTCGCTGGCTGCTCGGCACCGGCACGGCGGCGGCCTCCTTCCACGCGGGCGCCGGGCCGTCCACGGCGACCGTGACCGCTCACCCGGACGGCACCTTCACCGTCCGGATCGCCGCGGC
>NZ_JBFAET010000258.1:0-10584 GCF_040642095.1 Streptomyces sp. NPDC020362 | reverse complement strand
GCACCCGCCCACCACCTATATAAACACAATACCCCGAACAATATTCCCAAACCCCCCGCTATACCGACCTGAACACGCCCCCTTCCGGGCTGACGGGGGCGTCGGGGGGCGGCAGCCCCCGGACCCGGCACCCCGACCGGCCGTCCCCGGCCGGACCGCCGGAGGCCTACGCGTCGTACAGGTCCGCCTTCCGCGGCGTCGGATCCTGGACCAGCCCGCTCAGGACGGACGAGCGGTTGCCGAACTTCTCCGTGTCCACGCCGTTCTCCGCCAGGACCCGCAGAGCCGCCGAGTGGACCACCCTGAGCACCGGCGTGGCCGCGCGCAGCGCATCGTCGGCCATGAAACGGTGCCGCCAGGGCTGATCGGCCCAGGCGTGCCGCAGGCCGAACGGCTCGGGCAGGGCGAGGGACCCGCCGAGCCAGTTCAACAGTGGGGGGTACCAGGTCAGCGGGGCGCGTGCGGCGAGCCGTACCACCTCGTCGGTCGGCACCAGCGGAAGCTTGACCGTGCGGGTCTCCCACGGCTTCAGCGACTTGGCGACCTCCTTGGTCGGCGCCTCCGGCTTCGCGTTGAACAGCGGGTTCACCGGTCCCAGGGCATGGCCGGTCACCTCGATGCGCAGCGTCTCGTGCAGCACGGTCACCGTGATCAGCATGGTGATGACCAGCTGCCCGTCCCAGAGCGTCCATTGCACACCCAGGTAGTGCCGGTCACCACTGCCGAACTGCTGCTTGTTGCAGATGTCCTGTATGGCGTGCGGCTTGACCTGGAACGCCTCGACGTCCGTGCCCTCCGGCCGGGACACCGCCGCCGCCTTCTCGCCGATCGGCGTGACGATCCAGTGGCGTATCGACGGCCGGGGGAAGCCGCCGGTGTTCAGCGGGCCGCGCTCCAGCATGCGCAGCTGGTCGTGGATCGCGCGCACGACGTCCCAGCTGCGGAAGGGGTGGATCTCCCGGGTGGGGTCGGCCGGCACCAGGTCCTCGGCGAGCTGCCAGGCACCCCAGCGGGTGCCCATGCCGAGTATGCCCTTGGGGCCGGCGTAGAAGACCGAGTTGGACTGCTGCTCGGCGCCGAGCCGGGCCAGCGACTGGCGCAGCTGCTCGGCCGCGGTCTCGCCCGGGCTGCGCGGCACGGCCTCGGGGACCTTCGCGCCGATGCTGCTGCCGGAGAGCAGTGCGTCCCAGCGCGCCCGCAGGTCCTTCGCGGTGCGCTCGCAGATCCGCTTGGCCAGGAACCATCCCAGCACCGGGGCGATCACCGCCGCCCGCGCATACCAGGCCCAGAAGCCGTGGAACGGCATCTTCAGCAGGAACAGCACGCCCAGCAGACCGACCCCGTAGAGCAGGGCACTGGCCGCCCACCCGGCCCGCTTGGCGTCGCGCTTGCCGACGAACCTGCGCAGCTGGAAGACGATCAGCCAGCCGACGAGTCCGGGCAGGAAGATCAGACCGCACACGACCATCAGCAGGGACAGACGGTTGTCGCGGTCCCGGCGGATGTTGTTGGCCGCCATGCAGTGCTCCACGACGACCGCGGGCTCGGCGCCGAAGGACTGGATGAGCGGCTTACGGCCGGGGGCGAGCATCCGGTCGACGACGGCCCGGGAGAAGGCCTCGCCGAGGTTGGGCCGGAAGATCGTGGCCCACTTGCGGCCCGGCTTGACGGTCGACTGGTGCCAGTCGTTGTCGGCCTTCTTGATCTCCTCGAGCACGTTGTCCCGGTAGGCCGCCGAGGCCAGCGCGAAGGTCGCCGCCTGGCCCCCGCTGCCGGAGACGGGCACCTGAGGTCCGTCCCACTCCGTTCCCACCGACATTCCCGCCCCCCTCGCCGCCGGTCTCGCTCCTGCGGCCTTCCCGACTTCCCTGCTCCGCACACCTGTTGGACCGGACGACGTACCGATACCACTCCGGTACCGCACGACTTCGGCACGACGTGATCAGGTGATCAGCGTATCCGCAGCCACTGACACTGCGTCGGCGGACGGCCGAAGGCACCTTCAGTCAATTGCCCGTTCGCCTCCGGGGCGATCCTGCCGGTGCCGGTGCGCCCTGCGGCCCACGCGTGACGTAGGCCCACGCGTGCCGGCGGCGCACCGGACCGGCCGGTGGTGAACTACGGTGTCTCGCCCGCCTGTTCGCGGATCCGCTCCGCGATCTGCGGAGGCATCGGCTCGTGCCGCGCGTACGACCGGCTGAAGCGGGCGGTGCCGTGCGACAGAGAACGCAGGTCGATCGCATAGCGGCCGATCTCGAACTCGGGCACCTCGGCCCGGACCAGGGTCCGGCCGGCGCCCACCTGTTCGGTGCCGAGCACCCGGCCGCGCCGGCTCGACAGGTCGCTCATCACCGCGCCCACGTAGTCGTCGGCGACCAGCACGGTCACCTCGGCCACCGGCTCCAGCAGATGGATGCGCGTCTCGGCCGCGGCCTCGCGCAGGGCCAGCGCGCCCGCCGTCTGGAAGGCGGCGTCGGAGGAGTCCACCGAGTGCGCCTTGCCGTCCAGCAGCGTGATCCGCACGTCCACGAGCGGATAGCCGGCGGCGACGCCCTTGACGGCCTGCGCCCGTACGCCCTTCTCCACCGAGGGGATGAACTGGCGCGGTACGGCGCCGCCCACCACCTTGTCCACGAACTCGATGCCCGAGCCGCCGGGCAGCGGCTCCACCTCGATCTCGCAGATGGCGTACTGCCCGTGCCCGCCGGACTGCTTGACGTGCCGGCCGCGCCCGGCCGACTTGTCGGCGAACGTCTCCCGCAGGGAGACCCTGTGCGGTACGACGTCCACCTGGACGCCGTACCGGCTGCGCAGCCGCTCCAGGGCGACGTCCGCGTGGGCCTCGCCCAGGCACCACAGCACCACCTGGTGGGTGTCCTGGTTCTGCTCCAGACGCATCGTCGGGTCCTCGGCGACCAGGCGGGAAAGGCCCTGGGAGAGCTTGTCCTCGTCGGCCTTGCTGTGCGCCTGGATGGCCAGCGGCAGCAGCGGGTCCGGCATCTGCCAGGGCTCCATCAGGAGCGGGTCGTCCTTGGGCGAGAGCGTGTCCCCGGTCTCGGCGCGGCCCAGCTTGGCCACGCACACCAGGTCGCCCGCGACGGCGTGCGTCACCGCGCGCTGCTGTTTGCCGAAGGGCATGGACAGCGCGCCGATCCGCTCGTCGACGTCGTGGTCCTCGTGCCCGCGGTCGGCCAGGCCGTGCCCGGAGACGTGCACCGTCTCGTCGGGGCGCAGGGTGCCGGAGAAGACGCGGACGAGGGAGATGCGGCCGACGTAGGGGTCGGAGGCCGTCTTGACGACCTCGGCGACCAGCGGTCCGCCGGTGTCGCAGGCCTTCAGCTCGCGCGGCTTGCCGTCGACGGTGGTGACCGCCGGCACGGGGTGCTCGAACGGGGTCGGGAACCCACCGGTGATCAGCTCCAGCAGCTCCACCGTGCCGAGGCCCTGCCGGGCGCCCTCGGCGGCGGGGGCGGCCGCCAGGACGGGGAAGAACGTGCCGCGCGCGACGGCCCGCTCCAGGTCCTCGATCAGCGTCTTCACATCGACCTGCTCGCCGCCCAGATAGCGGTCCATGAGGGTCTCGTCCTCGCTCTCGGCGATGATCCCCTCGATGAGCCGGTTGCGGGCCTCGGCGATGTCCGGCAGCTGGTCGTCACCGGGTTCGGACTCCTTGCGCTCCCCGGACGCGTAGTCGAACAGCTTCTGCGACAGCAGCCCGATCAGCCCGGTCACGGGCGCGTGCCCGTCGGGGCCCTCCGGGCCGCGCAGCGGCAGGTACAGCGGCAGCACGGCGTCGGGGTCGTCCGCGCCGAAGGCCTCGGCGCACACCCGGGTCATCTCCTCGAAGTCCGCGCGGGCGGCCTCCAGGTGCGTGATCACGATCGCGCGGGGCATGCCGACGGCCTGGCACTCCTCCCAGACCATGCGGGTCGAGCCGTCCACCCCGTCCGAGGCCGAGACGACGAAGAGGGCCGCGTCCGCCGCGCGCAGACCGGCCCTCAGCTCCCCGACGAAGTCGGCGTACCCGGGTGTGTCGAGGATGTTGACCTTGATGCCGTCCCATTCCACCGGCACGAGGGACAGCTGTACCGAGCGCTGCTGCCGGTGCTCGATGTCGTCGTAGTCGGAGACGGTGCCGCCGTCCTCCACACGGCCCGCCCGGTTCACCGCCCCCGCGGTCAGTGCGAGGGCCTCCACCAGCGTGGTTTTTCCCGATCCGGAGTGGCCGACCAGCACCACATTCCGTACGGATGCGGGGTGGTCGGCCGCCACTGCCCTGCCGGCGGCTCCGGGGTGTGCTTGCGCCTTGTCGCCCATGATCCTGCCTCCCGTGCACGGTGAGGTCACTGTGGGCGCGGACACGCGGCACCGCGTGCACTGGCGGCTCCTGCGACGCCCGCGGTCCTTCGAGCTTTCCACTCCCGTCACGTTGCGTCCATACGACCGACGCCGATCGCGCCACGCGCGCCCCGCGCGTGCGGGTGTGCACCGGATCGCGGCACGGCAGCGGGTGCCCGCCCGTCACGGCCACGCGCGCGTGGCTACGATGGGCCAGCCGGAGGCCACCAGGGCCGCGGCGACACCGACCGTCGGGAAGGCCATGCTGAACAAGTACGCGCGTGCATTCTTCACGCGTGTCCTCACACCGTTCGCCGCGTTTCTCATCCGGCGGGGGGTCAGCCCCGACACGGTCACGCTCATCGGCACGGCCGGTGTGGTCGCGGGCGCGCTGGTCTTCTACCCCAGGGGCGAGTTCTTCTGGGGCACGGTCGTGATCACGCTGTTCGTCTTCTCCGACCTGGTCGACGGCAACATGGCCCGTCAGCTTGGCCGCTCCAGCCGCTGGGGCGCCTTCCTGGACTCCACCCTGGACCGGGTCGCCGACGGCGCGATCTTCGGCGGCTTCGCGCTCTGGTACGCGGGCAACGGCGACAACAACGCCCTGTGCGCCGTCTCGATCTTCTGCCTGGCCAGCGGCCAGGTGGTGTCCTACACCAAGGCGCGCGGCGAGTCGATCGGACTGCCGGTCGCCGTCAACGGGCTCGTGGAGCGCGCCGAGCGCCTGGTGATCTCGCTGGTAGCGGCGGGTCTCGCGGGCCTGCACGCGTTCGGCGTGCCGGGCATCCAGTGGCTGCTGCCGGTCGCCCTGTGGATCGTCGCCGTGGGCAGCCTCGTCACCCTGATCCAGCGGGTCGTCACCGTCCGCCGTGAGTCCGCCGAGGCCGAGGCCGAGGCGGCGGCGCAGCACAACACGTCCCAGGGGAGCGAGGCGGCGAAGTGAGCACCGCCGAACGGGTGACCGACGCGCTGTACGGCCTCGGCTGGAGCACCGTCAAGAAGCTCCCCGAACCCGCCGCGGTCCGTCTCGGGCAGACCATCGCCGACCTCGCCTGGAAGCAGCGCGGCAAGGGCGTGCAGCGCCTGGAGACGAACTACGCGCGCGTGGTGCCCGACGCCACCCCGGAGCGCCTCGCCGAACTCTCCCGCGCGGGCATGCGCTCGTACCTGCGCTACTGGATGGAGTCCTTCCGGCTGCCCGCCTGGAGCGCCGAGCGCATAAGGACGGGCTTCGAGTGCAAGGACGTGCACCACCTGACCGACGGGATCGCCTCCCCCAGGGGTCTGATCCTCGCCCTGCCGCACATGGCCAACTACGATCTGGCCGGCGCCTGGGTCACCACCAGGCTGGAGACGCCCTTCACGACGGTCGCCGAGCGCCTGAAGCCGGAGACGCTCTACGATCGCTTCGTCGCCTACCGCGAGAGCCTCGGCATGGAGGTCCTGCCGCACAGCGGCGGCTCCGCCTTCGGCACCCTGGCCCGGCGGCTGCGCGACGGCGGCCTGGTCTGCCTGGTCGCCGACCGTGACCTGTCCGCCTCCGGCATCGAGGTCGACTTCTTCGGCGAGCGGACCCGGATGCCCGCGGGCCCGGCGCTGCTCGCCCAGCAGACGGGTGCCCAGCTGCTGCCCGTCACGCTCTGGTACGACGACTCGCCCGTCATGAAGGGGCAGGTCCATCCCCCGATCGAGGTACCGGAGTCGGGTACGAAGGCCGAGAAGACGTCCCTGATGACCCAGGCTCTGGCCGACACCTTCGCCACCGGGATCGCCGACCATCCGGAGGACTGGCACATGCTCCAGCGTCTGTGGCTCGCCGACCTCGACCCCGCGAAGGGACCCTCGTGAGAATCGGGATCGTCTGCCCGTACTCCTGGGACGTGCCCGGTGGCGTCCAGTTCCACATCCGCGACCTCGCCGAGTACTTCATCCGCCTCGGCCACGAGGTCTCCGTGCTCGCCCCCGCCGACGACGACACCCCGCTGCCGCCGTACGTCGTCTCGGCGGGCCGTGCGGTCCCGGTGCCCTACAACGGCTCGGTGGCCCGCCTGAACTTCGGCTTCCTGTCGGCCGCGCGGGTGCGGCGCTGGCTGCACGACGGCGCCTTCGACGTGGTCCACATCCACGAGCCCACGTCCCCGTCGCTCGGCCTGCTGACCTGCTGGGCGGCGCAGGGCCCGATCGTGGCCACCTTCCACACCTCCAACCCGCGCTCGCGCGCGATGATCGCCGCGTACGCCATCCTGCAGGCCGCGCTGGAGAAGATCAGTGCGCGGATCGCGGTCAGCGAGTACGCCCGCCGCACCTTGGTCGAGCACCTGGGCGGCGACGCGGTGGTCATCCCCAACGGCGTCGACGTCGACTTCTTCGCCGAGGCCGAGCCCAAGGCCGAGTGGCAGGGCGACACGATCGGCTTCATCGGCCGTATCGACGAGCCCCGCAAGGGCCTGCCGGTCCTCGTGAAGGCCCTGCCGAAGATCTTCGCCGCCCGCCCGCAGGCGCGTCTGCTCGTCGCGGGGCGCGGCGACGAGGAGGCGGCCGTCGAGGACCTGCCCGAGGAGCTGCGCTCCCGCGTCGAGTTCCTCGGCATGATCAGCGACGAGGACAAGGCGCGCTTCCTGCGCAGCGTCGACCTGTACGTCGCGCCCAACACCGGCGGCGAGAGCTTCGGCATCATCCTCGTCGAGGCCATGTCGGCGGGCGCCCCCGTGCTCGCCTCCGACCTGGACGCCTTCGTCCAGGTCCTCGACCAGGGCGCGGCCGGCGAGGTCTTCGCCAACGAGGACGCCGACGCGCTGGCCGAGGCGGCCGTGCGCCTGCTGGCCGACCCGGCCCGGCGGGCCGAACTGCGCGATCGGGGCAGCGCCCACGTACGGCGTTTCGACTGGTCGACGGTCGGCGCGGACATCCTGTCGGTGTACGAGACGGTGACGACCGGTACGGCGGCGGTGGCCGCGGACGAGCGGACGGGGCTGCGGGCGCGGTTCGGACTGGCACGGGACTGACGCGAGGGAGAACCAGCCCGTCCGGCGTTCGAGGACAAGGCCCGTCCAGGGGCGAAGCGGGGGTCCGGGGGCGGCGGCCCCGGCGGCCCGCACCGACTAACCTTCGCCCGTGACCCCAACGCTGATCTGGATTCTCGTCGCCCTCGTGGCCGTCGGCCTGTACCTGAGCTGGACGGCCGGACGGCTGGACCGGCTGCACGTGCGGATGGACGCGGCGCGGGCCGCACTGGACGCGCAGCTGCTGCGGCGGGCCTCCGTGACGCAGGAACTGGCGACCTCGGGCGTGCTGGACCCGGCCGCCTCGATCGTGCTCTACGAGGCCGCGCACGCCGCCCGGCAGGCCGAGGAGGAGCAGCGGGAGGTGGCGGAGAGCGAGCTGAGCCAGGCCCTGCGCGCGGTCTTCGAGGACTCGCTGCAGGTCGAGGCCGTTCGGGAGGCTCCCGGAGGCGAGGAGGCCGCCAGTGAGCTGGCCGAGGCGGTCCGCCGGGTGCCGATGGCCCGCCGCTTCCACAACGACGCCGTGGGGGCCGCCCGCAGGCTGAGGGAGCACCGCAAGGTGCGCTGGTTCCGGCTGGCCGGCCACGCCCCGTTCCCGCTGGCCTTCGAGATGGACGACGAACCGCCCGCGGCCTTGGTGGAGCGGGTCTCCTGAACCCCTGGTGGAGCGGGTCGCCTGAACCCCCGGTGGACCAAAAGGATCCACCGGGTTTCCATTGGCCCTTGCTGTGGCCTGGTCCACTCGCGTTTTCTCTGGGATGCAGAAACCCTCTTTCCCGTCAGTGAGGTCACCCGTGTCCATCATCGAGAACCAGGCTCCCGCGACCGGCACCGCGCGCGTGAAGCGCGGCATGGCCGAGCAGCTCAAGGGCGGCGTGATCATGGACGTCGTCACGCCGGAGCAGGCGAAGATCGCCGAGGACGCGGGCGCCGTCGCCGTCATGGCGCTGGAGCGGGTCCCGGCCGACATCCGCAAGGACGGCGGCGTGGCCCGCATGTCCGACCCGGACATGATCGAGGGCATCATCGGCGCCGTGTCCATCCCGGTCATGGCCAAGTCCCGGATCGGCCACTTCGTCGAGGCCCAGGTGCTGCAGTCCCTCGGCGTCGACTACATCGACGAGTCCGAGGTCCTCACCCCGGCCGACGAGGTCAACCACTCCGACAAGTGGGCCTTCACCACCCCCTTCGTCTGCGGTGCCACCAACCTGGGCGAGGCCCTGCGCCGCATCGCCGAGGGCGCCGCGATGATCCGCTCCAAGGGCGAGGCCGGCACCGGCAACGTCGTCGAGGCGGTCCGCCACCTGCGCCAGATCAAGAACGAGATCGCCCGTCTGCGCGGCTACGACAACAACGAGCTGTACGCCGCCGCCAAGGAGCTGCGCGCCCCCTACGAGCTGGTCAAGGAGGTCGCCGAGCTGGGCAAGCTCCCGGTGGTCCTCTTCTCCGCCGGTGGCGTCGCGACCCCGGCCGACGCGGCCCTGATGCGCCAGCTCGGCGCCGAGGGCGTCTTCGTGGGCTCCGGCATCTTCAAGTCCGGCGACCCGGCTAAGCGCGCCGCCGCCATCGTGAAGGCCACCACCTTCTACGACGACCCGAAGATCATCGCGGACGCCTCCCGCAACCTCGGCGAGGCCATGGTCGGCATCAACTGCGACACCCTCCCCGAGGCCGAGCGCTACGCGAACCGCGGCTGGTAAGGCACCGACACACATGAACACCCCCGTCATAGGCGTCCTGGCCCTCCAGGGCGACGTGCGGGAGCACCTCATCGCCCTGGCCGCGGCCGACGCCGTGGCCAGGCCGGTGCGGCGCCCCGAAGAACTCGCCGAGGTCGACGGCCTCGTCCTGCCCGGCGGCGAGTCCACCACCATCTCCAAGCTGGCCGTCCTCTTCGGAGTGATGGAACCCCTCCGCGCACGCGTACGCGACGGCATGCCCGTCTACGGCACCTGCGCCGGCATGATCATGCTCGCCGACAAGATCCTCGACCCGCGCTCGGGCCAGGAGACCGTCGGCGGCATCGACATGATCGTGCGCCGCAACGCCTTCGGGCGGCAGAACGAGTCGTTCGAGGCGGCGGTCGACGTCGAGGGAGTCGAGGGCGATCCTGTAGAGGGCGTCTTCATCCGCGCCCCCTGGGTCGAGTCCGTGGGGGCCGCGGCCGAGGTGCTCGCCGAGCACGACGGCCACATCGTCGCGGTCCGCCAGGGCAACGCGCTCGCCACGTCGTTCCACCCGGAACTGACCGGCGATCACCGCGTGCACGCCCTGTTCGTCGACATGGTGCGCGCCAACCGGACACCCGAGTCCTTGTAGGATCTCTGGCGTTCATACAGAGACGGGTTACGCGAAGGAGACAGGCAGATGTCCGGCCACTCTAAATGGGCCACGACGAAGCACAAGAAGGCCGTGATCGATGCCAAGCGCGGCAAGCTCTTCGCGAAGCTGATCAAGAACATCGAGGTCGCGGCGCGCATGGGCGGCGTCGACCTCGAGGGAAACCCGACGCTCTACGACGCCGTCCAGAAGGCCAAGAAGCAGTCGGTCCCGAACAAGAACATCGACTCCGCGATCAAGCGCGGCGGTGGTCTTGAGGCCGGCGGCGCCGACTACGAGACCATCATGTACGAGGGCTACGGCCCGAACGGTGTCGCGGTGCTCATCGAGTGCCTCACCGACAACCGCAACCGCGCCGCCTCCGACGTGCGCGTCGCCATGACCCGCAACGGCGGCAACATGGCCGACCCCGGCTCGGTGTCGTACATGTTCAGCCGCAAGGGCGTCGTCATCGTCCCCAAGGGCGAGCTGAGCGAGGACGACGTCCTCGATGCCGTCCTGGACGCGGGTGCGGAAGAGGTGAACGACCTCGGCGAGACCTTCGAGGTCATCAGCGAGGCCACCGACCTGGTCGCGGTCCGCACCGCCCTCCAGGAGGCCGGGATCGACTACGACTCCGCCGAGTCCAGCTTCGTGCCGTCCGTCCAGGTCGAGCTGGACGAAGAGGGCGCCAAGAAGATCTTCAAGCTGATCGACGCACTCGAGGACAGCGACGACGTGCAGAACGTCTTCGCCAACTTCGACGTCAGCGACGAGATCATGGAGAAGGTCGACGCGTAGGCGCGCCGCGGCCGGCACAGCACGTTCTCCGGCGGGGCGGCGGGGACGACACCCCCCCCCCCACCCCGGGGTTAGTGGGGAGGGGGGTGGACGGTGGGCAACGGCGGAGCACTCCCCCCGGCGC
>NZ_JBFAET010000257.1:0-10612 GCF_040642095.1 Streptomyces sp. NPDC020362 | reverse complement strand
CCGCTGGCGGCGCCCGACATGGTGTCGGCCGCCGCATGGCGGAAGGGATTCAGGTTCACATGGGTGGAGTGACGTGGCGTCAGCCGGTCGCGCTGCCCGAGACCCACTCGGTCCACGGCATGTTCCAGTCGCTGAGGCCGTTGTCCGGAGCCAGCATGGTCTTGTCCTGGGAGTTCTTGACGATCACGACGTCCCCGATCATCGAGTTGTCGAAGAACCACGCGGCGGGCTGCCTGCCGTCGCCGCCGCCCCTGACGTCCTTCAGGCCCACACAGCCGTGGCTGGTGTTGACGTTGCCGAAGACCGAGTCGGCACCCCAGTAGTTGCCGTGGATGAACGTGCCCGAGGCGGTCAGGCGCATGGCGTGCGGTACGGCCTTGATGTCGTACGAGGGCTTGCCGTCCTTCTCCGTGAGGCCGACGCTCGCACCGTTCATATGGATCTGCCTGAACTTCTCGGAGATCACCATCCGACCGTTGTACGTCGGGTGCTCGGGGCTGCCGGACGAGATGGGGATGGTCTTGATCGTCCTGCCGTCCCGTACGACGGTCATCTGCTTCGTGCCGGCATCGACGGTGCTGATCTGGCTCCGGCCGATCTTGAATGTGACCGTCTTCTGGATGCCGTGGAGGCTGAGCCTGACGGTGACGGTGGAGCCGGGATTCCAGTAGTTCTCGGGGCGGAAGTCCAGGCGGTTGTCGTTGAACCAGTGACCGACGACCCGCTGGCCGCTGCTGGAGCTGACCTGGATCTTCGACTCAACGGCGGCCTTGCCGCTGATCGCCTTGCCGAAGTTGACGGTTATGGGCATGCCCACGCCGACGGTCGAGCCGGCCTCGGGGGAGAGGTGCCCGATGAAGTCGTTGGCCGGGGAAACCGTGGTGATCGTGGCGTTCCCGGTGGCGGAGCGGCCCTTGGCGTCCTCGGCCTCTGCGGCGACCTGATACTTGGTGGCCCGCTCCAGCGGGCCGTTCGGCTTCCAGGACGTGCCGTCCGCGGACACGGTGCCCGGTATCTCGGCACCGGTCGCGACGGCGGTCATGGTCACCTTGGTGAGCTTGCCGTTGCTGACGGTGACGCTGACGGGTCCGTTGATCCCGACGCCGTAGGCACCCTGCCCGGGCGTGATCTGTATGTGGGCGTCGGAAGCGTCCTGGGCGCCCGTCTGATCTGCCTGCGCCTGCGTTTGCGGGTCGTTCCCGGGGTTGTTGTCGCTGGTGGCAGCGTTGCTGGTACCGCCGAGGGCCGTGAGTGCGAGTACGCCGCCGAGTACGCCGGCCGTAGCCATCAGCCCGGTGCGTCGCTTACGTACCGTGATCAAACGCTTCTCCCATGCCACTGGTCGTTGAATCCCTGGAGCCGGTTACCGAAGGAGTGCAACCTGCTTTAAAACCACTCTTATGCTTTATTGGCCCTGAAGGGTACAAATTGTGGTGGATTCCACGCGCAGCGAGAGCGTCGCCGCGGCTCCGCCCGACGGCCGGACGGCGCGTAGCCGATCTGCTCTCGCCGCCCGGTGCAGGCCATGGCAGGGGGCGCTGCCAGGGGCGTGGTGCCGGTCACGGGCGACAGCCTGCACAGGTGGAGGCTGCCGTCACCGCGGCAACGCCTGCATGGACGGTGTGCAAGCCGTCATCCTCGTCGCCGTCGTCCCATGCGTCGTGGGTGCTCTCCTCGCCCGAAGCCGGTGACCTCACGCGACGCGCGTCGTCCGGGAGAGCTACGTGCACGTCATCGGCGACATGCGCGGAACCGTTGACTCCGGCGGCGTCATGGTCGTCAACTACGACTTCGGCGGCGTTCCCCAGCCAAGTGGATCTTGCTCGTCAGTCCGCCGCGGGAACCGTCGATGACCTTCCGGTGACCCCGCCGACGCCCACCCCGCCCGGGGGATCGGTCTGGCGGCAACGGCTCGATTCGCGCCCACTGCACATCAGTTGATGCCAGGCCCGGAGCAACGATCCGATCGCCGGCGGGGGAACAGCCGCGCCGCTTCTTCCAGGCCGGCCCGCCAAGTCATGCCAAGAACCGCCGTCCGGGATCTGCCTCGGCGCGGGCCACCTCTGCGTCGTACTCGTTCGCGTCGAAGTCGAATTCCAGCAGTCGGCCCTCCCCGCGAGGAACCTGCCAGCCCGACCACTGGACGACATTCCCCACTTGCTGCACGACCACTGAGAGCAAGTCGCAGCACCCCCCGGTGCACTCCGGCTCGCCCACCTGCACACGGCGCGGCTCAGACGTCGCCCGCAGCGGGCTGGGGAGCCCGATGGGCAACGCTTCCGCTGCCAGAGGCCCACGGCCCCCAGGGCCCACCGCCTGCTCCACCACGTCCTCGCCGTTGACCCAGAAGCGTAGCCGGGCAGGGAAACGCGGCCCTGGCGGCAGCACCGTGATCTCCAACCGATCGAACATCAGGCCACCCCATGGCCGCCTGCTGAACACCCTGACGGTGATCCAGGAGAAACGGCCTGGGCCGACGCGTGACTCGGTGCGAGCCAGTGCGGGCAGCCCCCATCTGCAGCGAAGAAGCCAAGGAGGTCTCCGGTGCCGTCCCGCGGCCACCTGCTTCGCCGTCGTCTCCATGACGGTCGGCCGGCCCGAGCAGCCGAGCCGCTCCTGTGCCACCACAACCGATTCGTCAGCCGTCGACTCACCCTCGGGCACCAGCAGAAACCCAGTGAATCCGGGGTTCTTCTGTTTTCCGGACAGGAGCGCGACGCAGCGGCACGGCCCCGCGCCGAAAATGACGTGCCCGCGGCGAACGGCCCTGCCTACACTCGCCACGCACCCGGCGCCGCGTCCCGGTCAGGGACCGTCGTGTGCCGACCAGTCCGACGAACGAGGGGAGCCCGGCCATGCGTGAGCGCACCGCTGTCGCCGCTCCCCGTTCCCGGTACGAGGTGATCCTGGTGTCCTCGTCCGGCCGGTGCCCGCTGCGCGGCCGGCACCGGACACCCGTGACGCAAGGCTGACGTCCCTCCCCTTCCGGCACGTCCCGCAGGTTCCGCCGTCATGCCCATCACCCGCACGGGAAATCGCGCTGCCCCTTTTCCTCAACGCCAGAAAGGCACTGGGCCGTGCGCACGAACACCAACCCCCTCACCACCGTCCGAAACCTCGGCATCCTCGCCCACGTCGACGCGGGCAAGACCACCGTCACCGAACGGATCCTGTACGCGACGGGCACCACCCACAAGCGCGGCGAGGTGCACGACGGCACCACCGTCACCGACTTCGACCCGCAGGAACGCGACCGTGGCATCACCATCTTCGCCGCCGCCGTCAGCTGCGCCTGGGACGGTCACCGCATCAACCTCATCGACACACCCGGCCACGTCGACTTCGCCGACGAGGTCGAACGCTCGCTCAGGGTCCTCGACGGGGCCATCGCCGTCTTCGACGCCGTCGCCGGGGTCGAGCCGCAGAGCGAGTCGGTGTGGCGGCAGGCCGACCGGCACGGCGTACCGAGGATCGCCTTCGTGAACAAGCTGGACCGCGCGGGCGCCGACCTCGACCGGGCCGTCGGCTCGATCCGGGAGCGGCTGCACCCCGCACCGCTGGTCGTGCAGCTGCCGATCGGGACCGAGGGCGGCTTCGCCGGCGTGGTGGACCTGGTGCACATGCGCTCACTGGTGTGGGCCGACGGTGACGCCACGGCGGTGGAGGGCCCCGTTCCCGAGAGGCTGCGGGAGGACGCCCTGCGCCGGCGCCGTGCCCTGGAGGAGGCCGTGGCCGAGCTGCACCCGGCGGCGCTGGAGGAGTTCTGCGCCAGGTCGGCACTGTCCGCGCCGACGCTGGCCGCCGCCCTCAGGGACCTCACCCGTACCGGCGAGGGTGTGGTCGTGCTGTGCGGGTCCGCCTACCGCAACCGCGGCATCGAACCGTTGCTGGACGCGGTGGTGGCCTACCTGCCCTCGCCGCTGGACGTGCCCGCCGTACGCGGTGTCCACGACGGCGCCGAACAGCGGCGGGCCGCCGACCCCGGGGCGCCGCTGGCGGCGCTCGCCTTCAAGGTGCACGCGAGCGGCACCGGGCGCCTGACCTGCGTGCGCGTCTACTCGGGCACGATCGAGAAGGGAGACACCGTGTGGGACCCGGGCACCGGGCGCACCGAGCGCGTGGCACGCATCCTGCGGGTCATGGCGGACCGGCATGCCCAGCTGGACCGGGCGGTCGCCGGGGACATCGTCGCGCTCGCGGGGCTGAAGTCGGCGCGGGCCGGTTCGACCCTCTGCGATCCGGGCGCCCCGCTGCTCCTGGAGCCGCCCGTGGTCGCCGAACCCGTGGTGTCCGTGGCCGTCGAGGCACGGCGCGGCACCGACACCGGCCGGCTCGCGACCGCGCTGGCCCGGCTGGTGGAGGAGGATCCCTCGCTGGTGGTGCGCACCGATGCCGACACCGGGCAGACCGTCCTGTCCGGGATGGGTGAACTGCACCTGGAGGTCGCGGTGGAGAAGATCCGCCGGGACGGCGGGCCGGAGGTCACCGTGGGACGTCCGCGGGTCGCCCACCGCGAGACGGTCGTCGACGGCGTGAGCGGGTTCGTGTTCCGGCACGTCAAACAGGACGGCGGGGCCGGCCAGTTCGCCCATGTCGTTCTCGACGTGGAGCCGCTCGACGGCGAAGCCGGGACGACCGGGTTCGAGTTCCGGTCCGCCGTGGTCGGCGGGCGGGTGCCGCAGGAGTACGTGCGTGCGGTCGAGGCCGGATGCCGGGACGCCCTGAACGAGGGTCCACTCGGCGGTCATCCCGTGACCGGGCTGCGGGTCACGCTGACCGACGGCTCGACCCATGTGAAGGACTCCTCCGACACGGCCTTCCGTACGGCCGGCCGACTGGGTCTGCGCGAGGCGCTGCGCGCCTGCGCGACGGCCCTGCTGGAACCGGTGGCCGAGGTCACGGTCACCGTTCCCGAGGACGCGGTCGGCGGGGTGCTCGGCGATCTGGCGGCCCGGCGCGGCCGGGTCGGCGGCTCCGAGAACCGGGGCGGCGTGGTGGTACTGACCGCCACCGTGCCGCTGGCCGAACTGTTCGGCTACGCAACCCGGTTGCGCAGCCGCACCCAGGGCCGGGGCACCTTCACGACCCGGCCCGCGGGCTACGCCCCGGCGCCCCGACCGGTAGCGGCCCGGTAGCCGTCCGGGATCCTCACGCCGTCACGCGGGACGGCCCTCTGGTGCTCGATGTCGTCGGGTTGCCAGGGGGCCTGTGACGGGGAGGAACGCCGCTGCCGAGGACCCCTGCTGAAACCGATGTGCCTCCGGCGAGCAGCCAGTTCTGTACTCCACACCGGCCGGAACCACTTGTCGTACGCCGAACGGCGGAACGAGGTTCGGGCGCCCCGGGGGAAGGAAGCCGGTGGCTCTCTCCCTTGCAGTCATCGCTTTCACCGCATGCCTGCCGCACGATTCGGCATCGTCCGAGACGAGGTACTTCGACCAGCCGACTGCATTGTCAATACACGGGCATCGGCGGACAAGAGCGAAGAGGCGCACGCGTGGGCCGTCAATACAGGAGTGACTCGAGTTCGTTGTGTGGGGTTTATACGAGTGTTGACGTGCCGCTGAGGCCACGAGTAAAAGTAATCCCCCGAAGGCTTCGGTTTTTCGTGACCGAGGAGATCACGAGAATCCCGCTCGGTCATCTCGTACCGGCAGCGCGATGAACGCAAGGGAGAAAAGATGTCCGTGGAAATATACGATCTCTCACAGGAATCGGCTCCACAACCTCGAAGCCCCCAGGCGTCCCGTGTGCGCCGACCTCTCTGGGAGAGCACCAAGTTCATCGATGAACGAGCCGCCACACATCCCGAGGTGGCGCTCAAGGAGCAGATGACGGGCGACAGCCGGTACACGGCGATGCGTGTCGAGAAGGCCCAGGAGTTCATCGACGACCTGGTGCTGCCGAACGAAGGTCCCCTCGTGGCCCCGGGTTTCCGGCTCGTTCCCGCGGCCGCGGCCCGGAGCCTGAACCTGAACGCGGCGGCGGACAGCCCCGATGACTCCCTCGACGACATCGTGCTGGACCAGCCGACCACCGACCCGACCGCCGCAGTGGACGGCAACATCGTCGCGACCTTCGTCGACGGAATCAGGGGACAGAACATCTTCGACGTCCTGGACTCCTGCCTTCTGGCCCAGCTTGTCGCCAACGGCAAGTCCGACCGTGAGAGCCGGCCCATCGAGTGGACCAGGAACTACAGCAAGGTGCTCGAGCAGCTGGCATGGGTCGTGCCGGCATTCGACTTCTTCGGGATTCGCTCCCAGACGGGCCGATTCAGCATGAGCGCAGCCCTGCTCAAGGTGATATCCGGCATCATGACTGCCCGGCAGGTCGACCTCGTCTCGGGGGCGATCGAGCTGATGCAGGGTCTTCCGGCCGACGACCGCCGCCTGCAGATCTTCCGGTCCAACTCGGTGGAAGCAAACGCCGGAAACTTCCAGGTGGATTCCGTGGGCGAATCCCAGAACGGGATGGTCTCGCTCAGGCTCTGCGCCTTCAACTTCCGGACCAGTGAGAACGTGACGGATGTGCTGTGGTGGCGTTTCAACAGCCAGACCACCCTGCTTCAGGCCACCCGAACGACCTTCGTGCTCAACACGCACATCTACGACCAGATCCGTGATGCCGTCGGCGCCAAACTCGGAAATCGCGCCCAGAAGTTCATCGCCGGCCTTCCCGACTTCTCGGACGAGGAGAGTGGGGGCAACAACTGATGCCGGACCCGTGGGAGCAGGAAAGCCCGGCCCGCGCAGTCCGCATCGAGCAGGCAGCCGATCACGAAGAGCAGGTCGACGAAAGGAAGATATCCGAGACCTTGAGCACCCTCCACGATCTCGATGTGGGGCCTGAACCGGCGCGATTCAAGGACCACGGCGCAGGGGAGGTAGCCGCCGCAGTAGCTGCCGCCCTCGTTTCCGTCACCTCAGGGGTTTCCGCGCAGCACGCTCAGGATGTCTTCCACAGCCTGCTCCTGGCTCAACTCGCGGCCACCGCGCAAGCCGACCGCTTCGTCGATCCCGCCGCCTGGTACAGGCACCACCAGTCGGCGCTCGAGCAGATCGGGTGGGTGGCATCACAGAGCACCGCATTCACGGAGTACGCCCCGTCGACGGTTCCGTACACCATCACCACGGTCGTGACGGACCTGATGGAGCCCGTGGTGACTGCGGACGAGGCGGTGCTCGTCCGCCGCACTCTCCGCTCCTTCACCGACTCGAGCGAACCCGCACAATTCGTATGGGAATGCCCGAGCCACGCGGGCGGCAGGGGAAATTTCCAATTCGCCCTGGCGTCCGAGAAATCAGGAGAATCCGGCCTGACGCTGCGCATGGGCCGGTTCTCCTTCACCACCAGGAGGTACGTGACACGGCTCGGCAAGGAACTGTTCGAGTCGGACACGCGCTTTCAGGAATCCCTCGTCACCCTGTTCCTCAACGAGCGGGTGCACGCTCGGCTGCGAGAGGCGATCACAGTGAAACTCGGGAACCGGGCCGAGGGAATGGTCGCCGGCATCAGCCTCGAAGGGCTCGAAGACGCCGGCCGGGGGCGGGACGAGGCCTGACCGGCGCACAGGTGATGGCACACTCCGGCCGAGTCCGACTCGGCGCGCAGCGGCGGTCCGGTGCGGCCCAAGGCCGCCCGGACCGGCGCCGGCCCGGCCGGAGTGTGCCCGCTGCTCACGACGTGCCGAGGGGCCCTTCACGCCAGCCTCCCGTCCAGCGCCGCCCGCCGGGCCGGTGACGGCACCGCCCCCGCCGCGGCTCGCGGCCGCCTCCCACCGCGCGCGAAGAACGCGGCCAGGGGGAGGACCGCCGCGCCCACGGTGACCGCGTCCGGGCCGAGGCGGCCGAGCGCGATGCCGACCCGGCCCGCAGGGAAGCGGAGGGCGTGCGCGAGGGCGTGGGTGCGGACCTCGTCCAGGAAGGCGCCGCCGAGCTGGAGCCCTGCCCAGCCGCCGATCAGGAGCCGTTCGGGCCGGAAGAGGTTGATCAGGTCGGACAGGCCCGCGCCCAGGTACTCGGCGGTCTCGGCGAGGACGGCCGCCGCCACCGGGTCGGGCGCACCGTCGCCGACGGGGCGGGCCGCGGCGAGGAGTTCGGTCAGCGCCCGTTCCTCGCCCGCTCCGGCCGAGGGCCGCCCTCCCGCCTCCCGCCACCGTGCCACCAGCGCCTCCGCGCCCGCGTAGGCCTCCAGGCAGCCGAGGGCACCGCACCGGCACCGGCGCCCGCCGACCCGTACCGTCAGATGTCCCCACTCCACCGCCCGTCCCTGCGCCGCCTCCTCAGTGACCACGCAGGCGCCGACGCCGGAGCCGAACAGGACCACGACCGCGCTGCGGGCCCCGCGCCCGGCGCCGAACCACATCTCGGCCTGGCCCAGTGTCTTGGCGCCGTTGTCGATGAAGTACGGGACGTGCAAAGGGAGTTGGCCGCTCGCCCGGAGCAGTCGTTCCAGGGGTACCGCGTCCCAGCCGATCGTCTGGCCGTGCACGACGGCGCCCGACCCGTCGGTGTTCTCGATGATGCCGGGCACGCCGATGCCGACGCCGAGCAGTTCGCCGGGGGCGAGCCCTGTCGTGGCGAGCCCCGCCGTGGAGAGCACCTCGGCGATTCCCTCGTGCACATGGCCGACGACGGCGCCGACGTCGTACCCGCGCGGCCCCAGGGGCCGGTCCGCGCGAGCCAGTTCGGTCAGGGCGAGGTCCAGCAGCTCCACGCGGACCCGGGTCTCGCCGACGTCGACGCCGATCAGCCGCCCGCTGTCCGGCCGTATCCTCATCAGCCGGCGCGGCCGGCCGGCGTCGGAGCCGACGCTGCCCGCCTCCTCCACCAGGCCGTCGGCGAGCAGCTCGGCCACGACGTTGCTGACGGACCCCGAACTCAGTCCGGTCGCAGGGCCGAGGGCGTGCCGGCTCATCGGGCCGTCGAAATACAACCGTTGCAGAACGGCGCTGCGGCTCTCCCGCCGCAGGTCACGGACCGTACGGCTGCCCAGCCCTGCCACCTGGCCTCCCTGGTTCGCGCGCCAAGCCCGCCCGCAGGAGGGGAAGTCGCTGCCGGATCCCTTGACGAGCGTTTCTCTTGAGGTTTAACTCACATCCTAAATTAAGCCATGAGGGACTTCGGGAACCGAACGGGGTGTCGGCTTCCGCGAGCGGGTCCCTCGGGGTTTCTCGACTCCCGGAAAGGGACCCAGGAGCCATGCGCAGCATCCGAGCCGCGGCCGTAGGCGCCGTCACCATGTCTCTCGCCCTCGCGGCCACGGCCTGCGGAGGCGGTTCGTCCAGCGGCCAAGGGTCCAACGACTCGCCGAAGACGCTCACCTACTGGGCCTCCAACCAGGGCGCGAGCATCGCCGTCGACAAGAAGGTCCTGCAGCCCGAACTCGACAAGTTCGAGAAGAAGACCGGTATCAAGGTCAAGCTGGAGGTCGTGCCCTGGTCCGACCTCCTCAACCGGATCCTCACCGCGACCACCTCGGGCCAGGGCCCGGACGTGCTGAACATCGGCAACACCTGGAGCGCCTCCCTGCAGGCCACCGGCGCGCTGCTGCCCTGGGACGCGAAGAACTTCGCCAGGATCGGCGGCAAGGACCGGTTCGTCGAATCCGCGCTCGGCTCGACGGGCGTCCAGGGCAAGGACCCGGCCGCGGTCCCCCTGTACTCGATGGCGTACGCGCTCTATTACAACAAGCAGATATTCGCCGACGCCGGCATCGCCAAGCCCCCGGCCACCTGGGACGAACTGGTCGCGGACGGCAAGAAGATCGAGGCGAAGGGCAAGTCGGTCCTCGGTGCCGAGGGCTCGAACGTCTCGGAGAACATCCACCACGTCTTCGTCTTCGCCAAGCAGCACGGCGCGGACTTCTTCACCTCCGACGGCAAGCCGAACTTCACCGACCCCAAGGTGGTCGACGCGGTCGAGCAGTACGTCGGCCTGATGGCCAAGGACAAGGTCGTCCCGCCCGGCGACGCCGAGTACGCGCAGAACCAGTCCGTCAGCGACTTCGCCAAGGGCAAGCAGGCCATGCTGCTGTGGCAGTCCGCCGCCGCCAACCTCAAGTCCCAGGGCATGAGCGAGGACGCCTACGGCATCGCCCCCGTGCCCGTGCAGTCCGGGACTCCGGGCACGGGCGCCCAGACCAACTCGATGGTCGCCGGCATCAACATCGCCGTCTTCAAGAACAGTCACAACCTCGACGGCGCCACGCAGTTCGTGAAGTTCATGACCGGCGACGACGAGCAGAAGATCCTCAACAAGGCCTACACCACCATCCCGCCGGTCAAGACCGCCCAGCAGGACGCGGCCTTCGACGCCCCGGCCGACGCCGTCCTGAAGAGCACCCTCGCCACCAGCGCCGCCGCCCTGCCCCAGGTGGCCTCCGAGTCGCAGTTCGAGACGGCGGTCGGCACGGCCGTCAAGGAACTGTTCGCCGACGCCGCCGCCGGACGCACGGTGACCACCGACTCCGTCAAGGCGCAGCTGGAGAAGGCCCAGCAGCAGATGCCGGCGGCGCAGGGAGGCGCATGATGACTACACTCGACGGGGACTGGCGATCTACCCTCAGGCCCCACTCGTAGGCCGATTGGAAACCTGGTGATTGTGCGCCA
>NZ_JBFAET010000256.1:0-10615 GCF_040642095.1 Streptomyces sp. NPDC020362 | reverse complement strand
CAGCACACCCGCCCCCCCGGCCCCGCCCCCCCCCCCGCGGCCCCGGCGGCCACGGCCGCCACGACGGGTGCGGCGACGCCCAGGAGCGCCGCCGCACCGGACAAACCGCTTCTTCGTCGTCTGGCTGATCCCGCCGAGCGCTTCGGGCGCGTTCTGGAAGGACGCACGTGTCCCCAACCCCCCACAGAAGTCGGCCGGGTGCCGGCGGCGGGCCGCCGCCGGGCAGGGGTCATGGAAGCGGTGATGCGGCGGCGCATCACCAGGACGAACGGGACGACAGGTGAATTCCGGCCCTGTGGAGCGAGGGGTTCCGAAGCGGACGGTGGGCTCCTGTCGCAGAATCACCGCGGAATTGTCCGTGATCGGTAACAGCCGGATCCTCCGGCCGTCCCAGCTCATCCTCAAAGATGCGCGGGGACCCATCGACGACACAAGAAGCGGGGCAGACATGGCACGGCATGGCGGGCGGGGATGGTACGGCCGGGTGGTCGCGGCGGCGGTCGGGGTCACGGCAGTTGCCGCGGCGACATCGGTGTGGACCGCACAGGCCGGCCCCGTCGACGGACACCCGAAGCCGGCGCGTACGGCTGCGCCGACGGCAACGCCCGTTTCCGCCGTCATCGCCCATGCCTCCGACGGCGGCGCCCACGCGGTCAACATCACCATCGACGACGGCCCGGACCCGACCTGGACCCCGCAGGTGCTCCAGGTGCTGCGGGACAACGGGGTGAAGGCGACGTTCTGCATGGTCGGCACCCAGGCGCAGGCCTACCCGGACATGGTCAAGCGGGTGGTGGCGGCCGGGCACCGGCTGTGCGACCACACGGTCTCGCACGACACCGGCATGGACCACAAGTCCGAGGCCTACCAGTCGCAGCAGATCCTGGACGCCGAGCGCCAGATCACCAAGGCGTCCGGGGGCGTCCGGCCGATGTACTACCGGGCCCCGGGCGGCGCGTTCACCCCCTACAGCCGCAAGCTCGCGGCCTCGCACGGGATGCGGCCGCTGGGCTGGAACGTCGACTCCAAGGACTTCGAGCGGCCCGGCACGGGCGCCATCGTCGCCACGGTCCAGCGCGAGCTGCACCTCGGCCCGACCGTGCTCTTCCACGACGCCGGCGGCGACCGCTCCCAGACCGTGGCGGCCCTGCGCACCCTGCTGCCCTGGCTGAAGCAGCAGGGGTACTCCTTCGGCTTCCCCGTGCGCTGACGCGGGAAGTCCCTGCGCGTCGGAAGACAGTCTGCGGCGGGGCCTGCGGCGGGCCCCACCCTAGAAGTGGACCTCCGCACAGGCCCGCCCCCGGGACTCGTAACCGCCGTGGACATGCTCCCAGCCCTCGGCGCAGATCACCGATCCGTTCGGCAGGTCGCGGCCCACGGGTACGGTGAACTTCTGGTGGTAGCCCCAGAACCCCGTGGGGCTGTTCCGGTCGAGGCCGCCGCCCCAGATGTGGAAGTGCCCGGTGAAGTCGCCGTTCCAGGTCGCCGACGCCGACACCTGCTCGACCCTGAGCCCCGATCCTTCGACGTCGATGCAGGTGCGGCCGTTGCAGCCGCGGGCCCCCGCCTCCGCCGACGGCGTTCCGGTCAGCACGAGTGCCGCCACGCTCACCAGCCCGAGCCCCGCCCGCAGCATCCACCCTGACGTCACGCTCATGAGACATGCCTCCGTCCGGCATTGATCAACAACGGGACGACCCTGGCATCCACGGCGGGCGACCTTCTCCCCGCGAGCCCGGATTACATCCGAATGGCGGACACGAACGCGGCCGCAGGGTTCGACCAGTGGATGCTCCAACGCGGCCGATTCCCTCGCTACTTCACCTCTTGACGCCTTTGGTGCAGACCTTGACATTGCACCAACCCCCCACACGTCAGGAGTGACCCATGCACCCTGTCAGAGCGCTGCCCCCTCGCCTCCCTGTGTCCGCGGCTCCTCATTCTGCTGACCGTGCTCCTGGGCACCGCCGGTGCCCCTGCACACGCAGCGCCCGCCCCCCTTCAGGGTGCTGGCCCTCTACAACAGCACCTGGGACGCCGCACACATCAGCTTCGTCGAAGAAGCGAACGAGTGGTTCCCCGAGCAGGCAGCGGCCAACGGGTTCACCTGCACCGCCGGCACCGACTGGGACCTGCTCGCCGACGGCGGGGTGAACGCGTACCAGGTGGGTGCCCTTCCTCCACGACCTGCCGCAGACGGCGGCCCAGCGCACCGGGTTCGAGCGCGACCTGCACCGGCCGGACCGTCCCGGCGGGCACACCCGGTGGCCGCGCACTCGATGGTGACAGCCGGTGAACCCGGAGGGAATTCCTGGTCAATGAATCGTCGGGACGGCTGTTCGGGTGCGTTCGGTTGCATACCATGAGGCCGTCCCTCCGGTCTGCGCACCGCTGCGGGGACAGTTGCGTACGTCGTTCCGGAAAGGCTCGCCATGCCGTTGCCCCGTCTCGGCACGCGGCCGGTCCGGTTCCGGGCGGCCGGTGTGCTGGTCTTCGTGCTGGCCCTCGCCGTCGGAGGAACCCTGCTGGCGTTCTCCCTCGGCGACGGGCACCGCACCCGGGCCGCACGGACCGTCACGGTCGAGGTCTCACCGAGCCACTGCGGCCGGGGCTGGAGCCGGCCGACTCCCGGGGTTCAGACCTTCGACCTGCACAACGCCTCCGACGGAGCCTCCGAGGTCTACCTCGAAGACCCCGCAAACCAGGTCGTGTACGGCGAGGTGGAGGGCATCGGCCCGGGAACGACCCGGCAGTTGACCGTCCGCCTGGGGAAGGGGACGTACGCCTTCAAGTGCGTGCCCGACGACGCCGACGCCGTGA
Source organism: Streptomyces sp. NPDC020362 (assembly GCF_040642095.1). Classification (NCBI taxonomy): domain Bacteria; kingdom Bacillati; phylum Actinomycetota; class Actinomycetes; order Kitasatosporales; family Streptomycetaceae; genus Streptomyces; species Streptomyces sp. NPDC020362. The sequence continues at coordinate 7,795 of NZ_JBFAET010000256.1, read as the reverse complement.
CCGGACCCAGCGTCCGCGTCGCGTCGGGGCGGCGCGGGCCGGGTGCGGCCCCCGTCACCGAGCACGACCTGATCCCGCCGGCGCTCGCCTACCAGAAGTGGGTCGGCGGCGGGCTCGAGAAGGTGGTCCGGCTGACGGCGGAGCTGCGCCGGGCCATCGACGACGGCGACCTCGCCGGCGCCCGTACGGCATGGCTGCCGGCCCATCTGCAGTACGAACGGCTGGGGGCGGCGTACGACGCCTTCGGGGACGCGGACGCCCGGATCAACGGAACGGACGCGGGACTGCCCGGCGGGGTCGGCGACAAGGACTTCACCGGCTTCCACCGCATCGAGTACGGGTTGTGGCACGGACAGCCCGCCGCCCGGCTGCGCACCCCGGCGGAGGCACTGCTCAAGGCAGTGACCGGACTGCGGGACAGCTGGTCGCAGTCCCGTATGGACCCGGCCCAGCTCGGTCTGCGCGCACACGAAATCCTGGAGAACACCGTGCAGTTCGAGCTGACCGGCCGGACCGACTACGGCAGCGGCAGCAATCTCGCCACCGCCCGCGCCAACCTCGACGGCACCCGCGAGGTGCTGTCCCGGCTGCGCCCCCTGCTCACCACCCGGTACGCCGACCTGCCCGGCCTCGACAGGGACCTGGACAGCGCCCGGCACACGCTCGACGGGTTCCGTCACGGCGGCCGCTGGACCGCGCTGCCCACCCTGGCCCGGGCCCAGCGGGAGCGCATCGACTCGGTCTTCGGCGACCTGGTCGAACGGCTCGCGTCGGTGGCGACCCTGTGCGATCCCAGGAGGACGGCATGAGCGCCGACGACCGGCGGGAGGGAGTGGGCAGGCGCCGGTTCCTGCGCGGTGCCGCGCTGGCGGGAGCCGGGCTCGCGACCGGTGCCGCTGCCCCGGCCGCACCGACGGCGACGGTGGCCCCCTTCCACGGCAGCCACCAGGCGTCCGTGCTCGCGGCCCCACGGCGCACGAGCGTGTTCGTCTCCCTGGACGTGACCGCGCAGCACCGCGCGGACCTGGTCGACCTACTGCGCACCCTCACCGAGCGCGCCCGCCTCCTGACCTCGGGCGGGACGCCGTCCCCCGTCGGCATCACCGGACCGCCCGCGGACTCGGGCATACTCGGCGACCGGCTGCCCTCCGGCGAGCTGGCCGTGACAGTCGGCGTGGGTGCCTCGCTCTTCGACGACCGGTTCGGGCTGGCCGCCCGCAGACCCCGGCGGCTGACCGCCATGCCCGCCTTCCCCGACGACGACCTCAACGCCGACTGGTGCCACGGCGACCTCAGCCTCCAGTTGCACGCCGACGATCCGGACACCACCCTGCACGCGCTGCGCGACATCGCCCGGCACACCCGGGGCGGCCTGCAGGTCCGCTGGCGCCTGGACGGCTTCAGCAGCCCGCCCCGGCCCTCCGGCACCCCGCGCAATCTGATGGGCTTCAAGGACGGCACGGCCAACCCGGACGCGACAGCGGCCCGCGAGATGGACCGCCTGGTGTGGGTGGGCAGGGGCATGGGCGAGCCGGACTGGGCGGTCGGCGGCAGCTACCAGGTCGTCAGACTGATCCGGATGCTCGTGGAGTTCTGGGACCGCGTCTCGCTGAGCGAGCAGGAGCGCATGTTCGGCCGCGCCCGCTCCTCCGGGGCGCCGCTGGACGGCGACCACGAGCACGACACCCCGAAGTACGCCGACGATCCCAAGGGCGACGTCATTCCGCTGGACGCCCACATCCGCCTCGCGGGCCCCCGCACGGCCGCCACCGCCGACCAGCGCATCCTGCGCCGCGCCTACAACTACGACCGCGGCATGGACGCCAACGGCAACCTCGACATGGGCCTGCTGTTCTGCTGCTACCAGCAGGACCTGGCACGGCAGTTCGAGACCGTGCAGCACCGTCTGGCGGGCGAACCGCTCACCGACTACATCAGCCCGTTCGGCGGCGGCTACTTCTTCGCGCTGCCCGGTGTGCGGGACGCGTCGGACTGGTACGGGCGAGCCCTGCTCGCGTGAGCCTGTCCGGACAAGTCGGCGGCCGGGAAGGGTCAACACACCGTCAAGTTTTGCCCCAACATCCCTGACTCGGTGTTCACCCGCAGGTCATCATGGCTCCGCCGTCGCGCCCCGCGACGGGCGCAGCATCCGTGCTCGTACGACGCACAGACGTTCTGTCCGGAGGGTGAACCACCATGGCAAGCAGGGGAAGACGAGCCGCGATGCGGAGCCTGGGAGCGCTCGCGGGAGCCGCGGCGCTCACCGTGCTCGGCAGCAACGCGCCCGGTTGGGCAGCAGCGCCCGCCGGAGCGCCGAGCGGGCACTCCTCGACCGCGACGCCGATCAAGCATGTCGTCGTGCTCTTCGACGAGAACATCTCCTTCGACCACTACTTCGCCACGTACCCGAAGGCCGCCAACACCGACGGGACGAAGTTCAAGGCGTCGAGGAACACCCCGAAGGACATCGACACCCTCGCGCACGCCGGGCTGCTGAAGCACAACCCCAACCAGTACGCGCCCAAGCGGCTGTCCCCGGCGCAGGCGATGACCTGCGACCAGAACCACTCCTACGGCCCGGAGCAGTACGCCTACAACGGCGGCAAGGCCGACCAGTTCGTGCAGAACACCGAGGTCGACAAGTGCAGCGGCGGCCTGTTCGGCGAGCCCGGCCTGGCCATGGACTACTACGACGGCAACACCGTCACCGCGCTGTGGAACTACGCCCAGCACTACTCCCTGGGCGACCGCGCCTACAGCTCGAACTACGGCCCGTCCACACCCGGCGCCCTCAACCTGGTCTCCGGCAACACGCACGGTGTCATCTCCGTCGACCCGGCCACCGGCAAGCAGACGGCGACCCCCGACCCGTACGCGGTCAAGTCGCCCGACGCCAAGGGCGTGGGCACGATGATCAACGACCCCGACCCGGCGTTCGACGACTGCTCCGGCAAGGACCACACCAGCACCAACGCGCTGGCGGCCATGCAGGGCAGGAACATCGGTGACCTGCTCAACACGAAGAAGGTGAGCTGGGGCTGGTTCCAGGGCGGCTTCCGCCCGTCGGCCGCGTGGAACGGGACGTCCGGGTCGTACGCCAAGTGCGACACCACGCACACCAACGTGGGCGGCGCGGCCGTGGCCGACTACAGCCCGCACCACAACCCGTTCTCGTACTACAAGTCGACGGCCAACCCGCACCACCTGCCGCCGAAGAGCGTCTCCGAGATCGGCCACAACGGGCAGGCCAACCACAACTACGACCTGACCGACTTCACCGCCGCCGTCAAGGCGGGCAAGCTCCCGGCCGTCAGCTTCGTGAAGGCGGGCGAGTACCAGGACGGCCACGCCGGTTACTCCGACCCGCTCGGCGAGCAGCACTTCCTGATCAAGCAGATCAACGCGATCCAGAGCTCGCCGCAGTGGAAGTCGACCGCGGTCGTCGTCGCCTACGACGACTCCGACGGCTGGTACGACCACGCCTACGCCGTCCCGCGCAACGGCTCGCAGGACACCTCGCCGGGCTCCAACGGCAAGGCCACCGACAGCCCCGCCTGCCAGAAGGGCCCGAAGGCGTCCGGCGGTTACGCCGACCGCTGCGGCCCGGGCACCCGCCAGCCGCTGCTCGTGATCTCGCCCTACAGCAAGGTCAACAAGGTCGACCACACCCTCACCGACCAGGCGTCCCTCACCCGGTTCATCGAGGACAACTGGCACACCGGACGCGTCGGCGACCACTCCTTCGACGCGACGGCCGGCTCCCTCACGGGCATGTTCGACTTCCGGCACCCGAACAACAAGCAGGTGCTGCTGAACCCGGACGGCTCGGTGAAGTCCGTCGGCCCCATCAAGCACGTCGCCGCGGTGGCCACGAGCATCACCCCCGGCCCGGCGATGCAGAACACCGCCGCCGACACCGGCGCTTCGGGGTTCCCGGCCGTACCGGTCGGCCTCGGCGTGGGCGCCCTGCTGGCCGCCGGCGTCACCGGCACCTACCTCACGATGCGCCGCAGGCAGCACTCCTGACCCGCACCGCTGACCGCGTACGCCCCCGGACCGCGTCCGGGGGCGTACCCGTCACGCCGTGACGTCGGAAAACGGCTGGTCCCGCGGTGGTCGTGGTGCTGGGATGGTGTGATGGGACATCATGCACCGTTCACCGTGGACCGTGGCCGCCACCAGGACGCGGTGACTCCCTGGGACCAGGAGTCGTGGCGGACCGCTGCACTCGACTGGGTGCACGGCAGGCTCGCCGTGCACGGTCTGCGGGCGACCGGCCCCCTGCAGGTGCGGTTGCGGCCGTGGTCCGTTCTGGTGCGGGTGCCCGTGGCGGGACGGGGGGCCGTCTGGTTCAAGGCGAATCCGCCGGCCAGCGGCTTCGAGGGCGCGCTGACCGCGGCTCTGGCCCGCTGGGTCCCGGAGCACGTCCTGGAGCCGCTCGCCGTCGACGCGGAGCGCGGCTGGTCGTTGCTGCCCGACGGGGGCGACCTCTTCCGGACCGTCCTGGAGCGTGGGCGCGTCGAGCCCCGCGCCTGGGAGAGCCTCCTGAGCCAGTACGCGAGCATGCAGCGCGCCCTGGTCCCGCACGCGCGGGAGATCGTACGGCTGGGTGTCCCGAGCGCCCGGGCCCCGGAGCTGCCCGAGGTCTTCGACAAGCTGCTCGCTCAGAACGCGGCGCTGCGGCCGGAGGAACGCGCACGGCTCGAGGCGCTCCGGCCCCGCCTGGTGGACTGGTGCACCGAACTCGCGGCCTCGGGCGTCCCCGACTCCCTCGACCACTCGGATCTCCACGACGGCCAGCTGTTCAACCCGGAACCGGGCCGGTACACCTTCTTCGACTGGGGCGACGCCGCCGTCTCCCACCCCTTCTGCAGCCTGCAGGTCACGGCCCGCAGGGCCTGCGGCCGGTACGGACCCGAGGTGCTGCCGCGCCTGCGCGACGCCTATCTGGAGCCGTGGACGGGAGCCGGCCGGACGGCGGCCGAACTCCGGCGTGCGGTGCGGCTCGCCTGGAGGCTGAGCGCCCTGGGGCGTGCCCGCGCCTGGGGCGGCTTCTTCCCGACCGCGCCCGGAACCGCCCTCCTGGCCAGGGAGAGCGCCCACTCGCTGCTGGAACTCTTCGAGGAGCCACCGCTGTAGACCGGCACGGACGGGGCCGCGGCCAGGTCGGGGGCTGCCGTGACCGACCCGGCGCCCCCGGCGTACCACTCGTACGGAACAACGCCGGCGGCCGGCCCGGTGTGCCCCTTGTGCGCGTGTCCCGCCGGGCCACGTCCTGCCCGCGCCCTCACTCCGGAGCCTTGGTGCGGTTGCGGGAGGCGGAGCAGCATCGGGAGCCTGGACCCAGCATGAACCGGGGCGGATCCGGGAGGCGCAGTGACCCCAGCCCACGGCACTCCACCCCGGCACGGCCACGGCCTGGCCCGCCGGGGCTTCCTGACCCTGTGCGCCGGCGCGGGCCTGGGCGCGGCCGCCGCCTGCACGCCCGGCCCGCACCGGGAGGCCTTCCGCCCCTTCGGCGGACAGGGCGGGCGGCTGCGGCCGGAGACCGAGCGGGACGCGACGGGCACCGCCGACTGGCGGGTCCGCTCGGCCGGCCCGCCGGAGGCGGTGGCCGCCTACACCGACCGGGTGAGCGTGACCCCGGGCCAGGAGTGCGGCCTGCATGTGTCGACCACCGCAGCCTCGTTCCGGGTCTCGGCGTTCCGCGTCGGCTGGTACGGCGGAAAGCAGGCCCGCCTCATATGGACGTCACCCCGCATACCCGGCCGCACCCAGCCGCCCCCGCGCCTGCTGTCCGCCACCCGCACCGTACGCGCCGACTGGCCCACCACCCTGACGCTGGACACCACCGGCTGGCCGGAGGGCGCGTATCTGCTGCGTCTGGAGTCCGACACCGGCCACCAGCGGTACGTGCCGCTGATCGTCCGTTCCGCGGACGGCACGGGCCGCACGGTCCTGCTGCACGCCCCGGCCACCTGGCAGGCCTACAACCGCTGGGGCGGCTACGACCTCTACACCGGCTCCTCGGGCGCCTACGCCGACCGGTCGCTCGCGGTCAGTTTCGACCGCCCCTACGACGGCGACGGCGCCGAGAAGTTCCTGGTCTACGAACGGCCCCTGGTGGTGCTCGCGGAACGCCTCGGCATCCCGCTCGCCTACACCACCGGCGTGGACGTCCACCGGGACCCCTCGGTGCTGTTCGGAGCGCGCACCCTGGTCTGTCTGGGCCATGACGAGTACTGGACGCCCCAGCAGCGGGAGTACGTCACCCACGCCCGGGACGCCGGCACGAACATCGCCTTCCTCGGCGCCAACACGTGTTTCCGCCGTGTCCGGCTCGAGGACGGGCAGGGGCCGGACGACCGCACGGTGGTCTGCTACAAGACGTCGTACCGGGCCGACCCGTACTACTCGTCCGCTCCGGAGCTGGTGACCACCGACTACCGCAGCCCGCCCGCCGCCGATCCGGAGTCCTCACTCACCGGCGTGCTCTACGAGGGCTATCCGGTCGACGCCCCCTATGTCGTCCACGCCGCCGATCACTGGCTGTACGACGGCACCGGCGTGCGGCGCGGCGACAGCTTCGCCCATCTCGTCGGCGTGGAGTACGACCGGGTCACGCCCGCCTTTCCGACCCCCGGCCAGCTGGAGATCACCGCGCACTCCCCCCTGGTGTGCGGGGGACGCCCGAGCCACAGCGACTCCGCGTACTACACGGCACCGGGTGGCGCGGGCGTCTTCGCGACCGGCACCATGCGCTGGGTGGAGTCCCTGCTGGCCGGCACCGGCGAGCTCGGCCGCGACCACGGCATGGACGCCCGTACGCGTGCGTTCGTCACGCGGACGACGGAGAACCTGCTGCGCACCTTCGCGCAGGGCCCGGCGGCCCGCCACCGTCCTGCGCCCCGCACCAACGTGGCGGAGGTGTACGGCACGGTCTGACCGCGGCGGCCGGGTCCCGCATCAGGGTGTGACGGTCGGTGTCTGCCGGCCCGTGGCACGGAGCAGGTCCCTGCGGGCGTTGTTGCAGATCCGCAGGAGGTGCTTGGCCACGGCGCAGGCCGCGTTGTCGGCATGGCACTGGCGGCAGGTCCGCACGTGCTGCTCGTAGGTGAAACGGGCGTTTTCGAATGCATCGTCGAGAGAAGACATGGACATCTCCGGGCAGAGCGCATCCTGGGATGCGTCGAGTTGACTGACTGGTATACCCAGAACAAGGTGATCATGTTACTTGCGGTACTGGGAAACCGGCTTCCGGTCACCGCCGAGCGCCGGTGTTCGCGGCCTCCGGTACCTCTCGGACGGGGTCCGCGGGGACGGCGCCCGGAGCGTCAGTGACCTCCCGAGGGCTGGTCGCAGCCGTTGTGGTCCGGGTAGCCGCCGAAGGTGTCCGCCTTGGTCTCCGCGCCCGTCATCCGCCCCTCCACGCAGACCGGGTAGTCGTCCACCTCGATGAGGAAGCCGACGCCGGAGCCGTCCTGGTAGGTCTGCACCTGCCCGGCGGAGTATCCGATCCCGGCCAGGGCCCTGCGGGCGCCATCGGCCGTGAAGTCCCCGCGCCTGCGCAGCGGTTCGAGTGCAGCCCGGACGCGCCCGACGGCCGCGAGCCCTTGGCAACGGCGCTTGCCGTGCAGCGCGAAAGGCACCATGAATCCGTGGTTCTCGGCGTAGTGGTCGGTGGGCGGCGCGGTGGGGCTCGGGCTGTACGTCGACGGCCGCGGCGTGGCAGTGGGGCTCTCACCAGGGCACGGGAAGTCCGCCGGCGTGCTCGGCGTCGCCGCCGCGCTCGGCG
>NZ_JBFAET010000255.1:0-10837 GCF_040642095.1 Streptomyces sp. NPDC020362 | reverse complement strand
GCCCGTGCCCCCTGACAGCCGCCCCCGCCGCCGCGCACGGCGGGCCTGGATCGCCACGACCGTCTTCCTGGCCGCCGCGGCCGTCCTGCTCTGGCTGCTGCTGCGGCCGGCCCCCGCACCCACGGTCACCGCCGTCGAAGTCCAGGCACCCACCGGTCGCTTGCGCTGCGGTCAGACCGCCGATCTGGTCGGCGTGGTGACCACCGACGGCCGCGGAGGCCCGGTGACGTACCACTGGCTGCGCAGCGACGGCCACGACTCGGGCGAGCTGGTCCACATGGCCCATCGCGGCGACCGCCGGGTCACCGTGCATCTCCGCTGGACCGTGCGCGGTTCCGGCGGGTTCCGGGGTACCGCCCGCCTGCTGATCGCGCACCAGCGGAACCCGGTCGAGGCGGAAGCGACCTTCAGTTACGTCTGTCGGGTCCACAGCGGCAGTTGATCCTGGAGGGAACCGACGACGGCGGTGCGCAGCAGAGCGGCAGAACCTGCGTCCGCGGGCCCAGTCCGCCGGGCTTGTCACTCACCCGGTTGAGAGGGTGCATAGCTGACGGAACGGGCGCTTCCGCAGTGGTGTGATCGCGAGTGAGTGTTTTCGGTCAGGATCTGATCGATCACTCTGCGTACAGGAAGTCGCTTCCGTCCCCCTGCACCCTCCGCACCCTCTCGCGTGCGCCCGTCCAGTAGTGCGCGCCCAGTACGGGCATTCATGCGGACGTACCGAGGATACGACGAAAATTTTCCCGACTTGCTGTCAAACAGACGCAAGAATCGACCGAAACTGACTGTGATCCTTTGACTCCTGATCGGCCATTCAGTGAGTGTCGTTCACATGTCCGACACATCCCGGGACGCCGCCGGTGGCCCGATGCGCATACGCGACTTTCGGCTGCTGCTCGCGGGAGCTGCCGCCGGACAGCTCGGTGCCCAGGTCACGTTGGTGGCCCTGCCCCTGGTGGCCGTCCTCGAACTCGACGCCTCGGCCTTCCAGGTGGGCCTCCTCACCGCCGCGGAGACAGCCGCCTTCCTGCTGGTCGGGCTGCCCGCCGGGGCACTCACCGACCGCATGCGCAAGCGCCCCCTGATGATCCGCGCGGACCTGGTGCGAGCCGCGGCCATGGCGAGCATCCCCGCCGCCGCGCTCGCCCACGTCCTGACGATGGCTCAGCTCTACGCGGTCGCACTCGTCACCGGCGTGGCGACCGTGTTCTTCGACGTCGCCCATCAGAGCTACCTGCCGCAGATCGTGCCCCGTGACCAGCTCGTGGCCGGCAACGGCGCGCTGGAGACGGTCCGTTCCACCGCCCAGGTGACCGGCCCCGGCGTCGGCGGCGGCCTGGTCCAGCTCGCCGGAGCCCACCTCGCCGTCATCGCCGACGCCATCGGCTACGCGCTCTCCGCGCTGTTCCTCCTGCGCGTCGAGCAGCCCGAGGAACCGCCCGAGCCAGCCACCGGCGGTTCCCTGCGCAAGGACATCGGCGAGGGCATCCGTTTCGTCACCGGCCATCCGCTGCTCCGTGTCATCGCCCTCACCACCGCCCTCGCCAACCTGTGCACGGCCGTCCTCATGGCGACACAGACCGTCTATCTCGTCCGCGTCGTCGGACTGCAGCCGGGCGCGCTCGGCCTGGTGATGTCCGCGTCAGCCGTCGGAGGGCTCCTGGGCGCCCTGTGCGCCGCGCGCCTCGCCACCCGGCTGGGGCAGGCCCGGCTCATCCTGCTGTCCGTCCTCGCGACCGGGCCGTTCGCCGTGCTGTGGCCCCTGTCCGGTCACGGCCTCCTCGGCGCGGCCCTCTTCGCCACCGGATCGGCGGTCGCCTCCTTCGGCGCCGTCGTCTACAACGTCTCCCAGGTCAGCTTCCGCCAGGGGCTGTGCCCGCCGCGGCTGCTCGGCCGGATGAACGCCACCCTGCGCTTCCTCATGTGGGGCACCCTGCCGCTCGGCGCACTCCTCGGTGGCGCCCTGGCCGGGTCCTTCGGGCCGCGCACGGCACTCGCCTGGTGTGCCGCGGGCTTCCTTGCCGTACCGCTGCCACTGCTGTTCTCCCCGCTGCGCGGGATGCGGGACCTGCCCGGACCGGACGGCGCCCTCGCAGGCGCCGACCACGAGACACCGCGGGAGAGCGCCACCGCGGACGGCGACGAACAGATCGCCCCCACGCCCACCCGCTGAACCGGACGGGCGGTCCCACCGGGCTTCTCCGCGCCAGTACGGCCACCGCCCCCATCGCACCGCCGTGTCCGTACCGGCAGGACACACGCCGCCCGTACCTGCCCGCGCCCCTTTCCGTGAAACTGCGGCCACGACAGAGAGGATCACGTGCTCAGCATCACGAGCCAGTACCTGGCCCGCTACCGGCATCTCACGGCCGGCGACCGGTCCGGCGCCCTGCTGCCCGTCACCGGAGCACAGCGCCGTTTCGTACTGGTGCGTTCGCTGGACCCGTCGGGACGCCCCGACGTGGTGCCGATGTTCTTCGCCTTCCCGCACGACACCGTCGACCCCGAGCGCCTGCGGGCAGCGGCCCGCCGGCTCGCCGCGCGGCACACCGCCCTGCGCTCGCGGCCCGTTGTCGTCCGCGGGACCCCCGTCCTGCGCGTCGGAGAACCGGACGTCGGCGTGACCCGGCCGGAACCCGCTCCGGGCGAGCGGCCCGCCGACACGCTCCGCCGCGCGCTGGCCTCCTGGGATCCGCAGGGTCCACCACTGAGGCTGTTCCTCGCACGCGACGACGAGGGCCGCGAGGAGGACATCCTCGCCGTCGTCCTGGACCACGCCGTCTGCGACGGCCGCTCGCTGGCCCGGATCGTCGAGGACCTCGGCGCCGCATACGGCGAGGACGCCGACGCATCCCGTCACTCGCCCGAGGAGGCGGAAGCGGAACTCGTCGCCTACCGGGAGGCCGTCCTCCTCCAACTGGCCTCCGAGGAACGGGCGGAGACACCCGAGGCGCTCGCGTACTGGGCGGACCGGCTGCGCGGCGTACGCGCACAGGCTCCGCACCCTCGCCCGGGCCGTGTGCCCGACGGAACACTCCCGAGCGGCGCGGTGCAGGCCCTGCTGCCCGCGCACGACGACGGCGTACCCTTCCCCGGACTGCTCGACGCCTGCCGCTCCGCGGCCCGCGCGCTGTACGGTCCGGGCCACCTCGTCCCGCTCGGATACCCGTGGGGCGGCCGTCCCTCCGGCGCGGAGCCGGTCGTCGGCTGCTTCCTCAACACCGTCGTCTTCCCGGCCGCCACCGGCCACGGGCCCGCCGCGGAGGCGACGGCCGACGTCTGGTGGGACGACCTCGACCGGGCCGACGCGCCCTTCGACGCGGTCGTGACCGCCGCACGGTCCACCGGCCCGGGCTGGACCGGAAGCCTCGACGGACTGCTGACCGTGGACGACGACAACCGCCGGCCGCCCCTCACACTGGCCGGTGTCGAAGGACGGGAAGTCCACGTCGACGGCAGACCGGTCCGCGGACCCTTCGCCGTCTCCGTCAACCAGGGGGCGGAGATCCGCCTTCGGACGGTGTGGGACCGTGCCGTCCTCGACGACGACACCGCGCACCGGGCGTTCGACGCGCTCACCGACGCGCTCACCGGCGCGCTGTGCCCATCGGGGCGGACCGTGGACTGACCCCGCCACCCGGACGCACGCGCGCCGCCGTCAAAGTCCGAACGGGCAGGCACCCGGCGCGCCCTCGAGGCGGGACACCACCGCACCCGGACCCCGGCACGTCCCCGGTCCCCGGCACGTCCCCGGTCCCCGGCACGTCCCCGGTCCCCGGCACGTCCCCGGAACGCCGCGCGTACCGGGAACCCGGCGCCGCACCGGGCCGTAGCGCACCACCCCGGCGCACCCACCCCCGCCCAGAGCCATTGCCTACCACCCCGCACCACCGCACACCCCGCACGAGCGCACCCGGCTCACCCTTCACGGCGCAGCACCGCCGCGACCCGAAGCAGCGCCCACCCCCGCGCCCCGCCCCACGCACGACGCGTCACCGCGCAACCCGCGGAGCCGCCTGCACGACCACCGCCGGCCAGGACCGCGACCGGCAGGCAAACCGACCCGACGACCTCAGGGATCGCCCATGTTTCCGCTCTCCTCCTCGCAGGAGATCGTCTGGCTGCACGAGCAGATGCAGCCCGGCAGCCGTGCCTACAACTTCACCGCAGCACTCGACCTGTGGGGCACCCTCGACACCGAGGCACTGCGCCAGGGACTCGCCGCCACACTGGCACGCCACCCCGGTCTGCGGCTCGAACTGGTCGCCTCCACGGGGTCCGTACCGGAGCAGCGGGTCGCGCAGCGGTGCCGGCCCCGGCTGCACACGGTCGACCTCAGCGGGGGAGAGGACCCCGAGGCGGCCTTCGCGCAACTGCTGCGCACCGAGGCCGAGACGCCGCTCGACACCTTCGAGGCACCGCTGATCCGCTGGACGCTCGTGCGGCTCGCCGAACGCCACCACCGACTGGTCCATGTGGAGCACCATCTGATCCACGACGGGCACTCCTTCGCGATCCTGCTCGACGACGTCTTCCGCGTCTACCGCGCCCAAGTCCTCGGCGAGACCCTGGAGCTCCCGCCCGCCCCGTCCTACGCGGACCACGTCCGGGCCCGGGCCGAGGCCGCGTACGCCCCCGAGTCCCTCGACTTCTGGCGGACCGAACTGCGCGACCAGCCCCACGACCTGCCGTTGCCGGGCCTCACCCGTCCCGGCGCCCGCCGCAGGCACCACGGCGGACAGCTCCGGCAGGCGATCGGCGCCGATCTCGCCGAGCGGCTGCGCGGGCACACCCGTACGCGCGGTCTCACCGCGTTCGCCACGCTCCTCGGCCTGTTCGCCGAACTCCTTCGCCGACACAGCGGCCGCTCCCGGATGGTCATCGGCACCGCCGTCGGCAACCGCCCCCGCGGCTACGAGGACGCCGTCGGCATGTTCGTCAACACCATCCCGCTGCCGCTCGCCCTGGACGCCACCGTCCCTGCCCAGGACACCATGGACGAGGTCACCGACACCCTCATCCGGGCCCTGCCGCACCAGGACGTGCCGGTGCAGGAGCTGACCCGGGCGCTCGGCATGCACACCTCCGGGGCCGACAACCCGCTGTTCTCCGTCATGTTCAGCGCCCACGACGCACCACTGCCCGAGATCGACGTACCCGGCCTCGACATCACGCTCTTCGAGGGTTTCAACACCGGCACCACCCGCTTCGACCTCGACGTGGTGCTCCTGCCGGACGACCGGCGCGGCGTCACCCCGCGCCACGGCGCGCCCGGAATGACCCTGGTCTGGGACTACGACGCCGACCTCCTCGGGGAGGACGTCGCCCGGCTGCTCTGCGGCCGCTTCCTGGACCTGCTGCGCGCCTACCTCGACACCCCCGAGGCCCCGCTGGCCGACCTGGCACCGGCCGCGGTGGAGCCGGCCGCCCCCTCCGTGCCCGTCCCGGCCGACCGCGATCCGCTGGATCCCGCGGCCGCCCACCACCCGTCGCTGCCCGCCCTGCTGTGCGGCGCACGCCGCCTCACCTACGGCGAACTCGACCAGCGTGTCGGCTCGCTCGCGGAGCGACTGCGCGCCGCGGGCGTGGCGCCCGGCCGGCCGGTGGCCGTCGTCCTGCCCAGGGGAACCGACTCGGTCGTCGCCCTGCTGGCGTGCCTGCGGACCGGCGCCGTGTACTGCCCGCTGTCCCCGTCCGACCCGCCGGCTCGGCTCCGCCTGCTGCTGGAGCGGCTCGCCCCGGCACTGGTCCTCACCGGCGACGGCACCCCGGCGCTCCCGGAAGCACTGCCGACCGCCCGGATCGACGCCCCGGAACTGCCCCGTGCCCGCGAAGCCGAGGAACTGCACGGCGCCACCTACGTCATCCACACATCCGGCTCCACCGGGACACCGAAGCCGGTCGCCGTCGGCCGCGCGGCGCTGGAACACCATCTGACCGCGACCGCCGACCGGTTCGGCCTCACCACCTCGGACCGGGTCCTGATGTTCGCCCAGCCGTCCTTCGACGTGGCGCTGGAGGAGGTGCTGCCCACCCTGCACTCGGGTGCGTGCCTGGTCCTCCCCGAGCACGAGGTGCCCACCGGCGTGGAACTCGCCGACCTGCTCGCGTCCGCGCGGGTCACCGTCGCCAACCTGCCCACCAGCTACTTCCTCGCCACCCGTGAGGACCTGAGGCCCGCGCTGCGCGACGAGAGCTGGACACCGAGGCTCCTGGTCCTCGGCGGCGAACGCCTTCCCGCGCAGGCACTGCGCGGCGTCCTCGCGGACACCGACGCCACCGTCCTCAACGTGTACGGCGTCACGGAGGCGGCCATCAGCTCCACCGTCCACGAGATCTCCCGCGAGGCCCTCGCCGAGGGCGCCGAGATCCCCCTGGGCACCGAACTGCCGGGCGAGCGCGTCCATGTCCTGGACGCCCACCACCGGCCGCTGCCGTCCGGCGCCGTCGGTGAACTCGCCGTCGCCGGGCCGGGCCTCGCCGAGGGGTACGCGGGCAACGCGGAGGCGACGGCCACCCGGTTCGTCACCGTCGACGCGCTCGGCGGGGAGCGCGTCTACCTCACCGGCGACCTCGGCTACCGCGGTCTGGACGGTCTGCTCTACTTCCTGGGACGGCGCGACAACCAGATCAAGCTGCGAGGCCATCGCATCGAGCTGGAGGAGATCGAGGCCGCGGCATCCGCGGCGCTGGGCGGCCGGTCCTGCGCCGTCGTGCTGGACCGTGAGAGCGCCGGAGGGCCCCGGCTCGTCGGCTTCCTCGAAGACGGCGCCGACCGCGCGGACTTCGACGAGAAGGCGCTCCACGCCGAGCTGAGCCGCCGCCTGCCCGGCCCCCTCGTACCCGCCCGGTGGGCCCCGCTGGACACCATGCCGACCCTCGCCGGCGGCAAGCCCGACCGGACGGCTCTGGCTCGCCGCGCGGCGGCGCTCGACGCGGTGGCCGCCCCGGAGCCCGAGCCCGGGTCCGAGTCCGAGACCGAGCCCGAGTCCGAGACCGAGTCGGAGTCCCAGCAGGGGCAGGCGGGCGCCGCCGTGCCGGACGATCCGATGACGGCCCTGCTCACGGAGGGCTGGCGCAAGGTCCTCGGCCACAGCCGCTTCGACGCCCGCTCCCACTTCTTCCGCAGCGGGGGCCATTCCCTTCTGGCTGCTGAGCTCGCGGCCTGGCTGGAGCCCCGGCTGGGCACGCGCCCGCCGCTGAAGGTGCTCTTCCGCAACCCCGTGCTCGCCGACCAGGCCGACGCCCTCGCGGCCTCCGCCACCCTCACCCCGGAGTCGTGATGCCCCAGTCCCTGCCCACCCTCGACACCGCCGTCGAGCCCAACACCACTGGCACCGCGACCGCGCCCACTGCCACTGGCACCGCGACCGCTCCTGCCATTGCCGGCACCGGCACCGCGACCGCGCCCACTGCAACTGGCACGGCGGCTGCGCCCGTCGTTTCCGACACCGGCACCGGCATCACCGGCACCGACATCGGTGCCGCGTTGAGCATCGCCCACGGTCCCGCAGCCGAACCGACCACCGTGCTGGCCCGCTTCGAGGACTGGGTGCGGTGCACCCCGCAGGCCCCCGCCGTGATCGACGGCGCACGGACCTGGACCTACCAGGACCTCGACAACGCCGCCGCGCGCGTCACCTCCGCCCTGTGCGACCGCGTACGGCCCGGGGACCTGGTCGGCGTCTGTCTCGACCGCTCCACCGCCCTCGTCGTGACCGCCGTCGCACTCGCCCGGATCGGCGCCGTCTACCTGCCGCTCGGCCCCCGCCCCGGCGGGCGGCGCACCCAGGCCGTCACGGAGGACCTCGACGTCGCCTGCCTCATCGGTGACCCCGGTGTCCTGCCCGAAGGCCACCGGACCGGGGAGCAGGCCCCGCTGCCCCTGCCCACCGACGGTGTGAACGCCCCCGCCGCCGCGGTGGCGGCCTTCGCCGCGTCCGGCCGGGGCGCGCGGCGCGCGCCCGAGGGCGCCCTGTACGCCGTCCTCACCTCAGGATCCACCGGCCGCCCCAAGGCCGTCGCCGTGGCCGAGGCCTCGCTGTCCGTCGCCCTCGACTGGTACCGGGCCGAGACCGGCCTGGCACCCGGCGACCGCCAGTCCCTGCTCATCGGTGTCGCGTTCGACCCGCACCTGCTGGAGCTGTGGGCCGCACTGACCTCCGGCGCCGCCCTCGTCCCGGCTCCCGACGACACCCGGTGGGACTCGCACGTACTCACCGACTGGTGGCGCGACGCCGCCGTCACGGTGACCGTGGCGGCCACCCCCACCGTCGAACCGCTCCTGGACCGGCCGTGGCCGCATGACCTGAAGCTGCGTCACCTCGTCGTAGGCGGCGACCGCATGCGCCGCCGCCCCGGCCCCGACGTCACCGCCACCGTCCACAACGCCTACGGCCCCGCAGAAGCCACCGTCGTCACCACCACCCACGCCATGCGCGGCACCGACGCGGAGGCGGGCGATGCGGCCCCGCCGCCCATTGGCACCCCGCTGCCGGGCGTCACCGTCGTCGTCACGGGTGACGACGGCCAACCCGTGGCCCGTGGGCAGGACGGCGAACTGCGGATCGGCGGCCACTGCCTGGCGCTCGGCTACCTCGACCCCGAGCTCACCGCACAGCGGTTCACCGCCCCGCCGGAGAGCCTGCCGCTGCCCGCGGTCGACCGCCTCTACGGCACCGGCGACCGGGTCCGGATGAACGCCGACGGCAGCCTGGAGTTCCTCGGCCGCATCGACGACCAGGTCAAGATCAGCGGGGTGAGAATCGAACCGGCCGAGGTGGAGGCCGCTTTCGAACAGGACCCCTGCGTACGCAGTGCCGTCGTCACCGTGCTGCGCGACAGCTCCGGCCACGCCCGCCTCGTCGCGCACGTGCGGCCGGCCGACGGTGCCGAGCCCACGGCCGGTGACCTGCTCGCCGCGGTCCGCGCCTGGCTTCCCGAGCAGGCCGCCCCCGCCGCCGTGCGGATCGTCGACGGCTACCCCCTGGACGCCAACGGAAAGGTCGACCGGGTCGCCCTGGCGGCCCAGGGCCCTGTGCCCACAGCGCCCGCGACCACCACGGACGACCTCACCGGCGCCACACCCACCGAACGGCTCGTCCTGACGACCGTGCGCGACCTCCTCGGCCGGACCGGCATCGCGCTCGGGGAGAACTTCACCGATGCCGGCGGCACCTCCGTCGTCGCCGCCCGGCTGCTCGTGGCTGTCGAGCGCGAGACCGGAGTACGCCCGCGCGCCCACGAACTGCTGCGCAGCACCGACCTGCGCGCCTTCGCCGCCCTCCTCGACCAGCGCCGGACCCCGCGACCGGCAGGAGCCTGACATGACACCCACGACCTCGCAGCCCGTCGACACCGCGCACCACACACCTTCGGCGCCGACCGGTGCCCGGACCACCGCACACGTCCCGCCGCCGGCGCCGGCAACGGCTCTGCCGGCACTCGTCGCGCGGCACGCCGAACTCACTCCGAACGCGCTGGCCGTCGTCGACGGCGACACCACGCTCACCTATGGCCGTCTCGTCCAGGCCGGCCGCGCCCTGGCCGCACGTCTGCGGGACCACCAGGTGGCCCGCGGCGACCGGGTGGCGCTGCTGACGACCCGGTCGGCCCGCACGGTCGTCGCGCAGCTCGCGCTGTGGTGGGCCGGAGCCGTGTGTGTCCCGCTCGACCCGGCCCAGCCCCGGCCCCGCACCGAAGCGATGATCGCCGACGCGGAGGTGACACTCACTGTCGGCGACGCGAAGCTGCTGGACGCGGCTGCGCTGAGCGGCCCCGTCCTCGCCCTGCCCGAGGAGCCGCTGACGAGCGGTCGGCCGGTGGACGAGGCCGACCCGGACAGCCCGGCGTTCATCATGTTCACCTCCGGCTCCACCGGCCGCCCCAAGGGTGTCGCCGTCCCGCACGGCGCCATCGCCGAACTGGTCACCGCACCGGACTACGTCACCCTCACCGCCCGCGACCGCGTCCTGTTCCACTCGCCCATGACCTTCGACGCCTCGACGTTCGAGGTGTGGGGGGCGCTCGCCAACGGCGCCGCGGTCGTCGTCTGTACCGTGCAACGGCCCTCCCTGGAGGACCTGGCCCGGCACATCGAACACCACGGTGTGACGGTGGCGTTCTTCACCACGGCCCTCTTCCACCAGCTCGCCGCGCGGAGCTCCCGCGTCTTCGCCCAGCTCCGCTCGGTCGTCGTGGGCGGCGAGGCCATGGCCGCCGCACAGGCCCGCGAGGTGTTGACCGCCTTCCCCTGGCTGGAACTCGTCAACGGCTACGGGCCGACCGAGACGACCACCTTCGCCACCGCCCACCGGGTCACCGAGCGCGACTGCGACGCACCGATACCGATCGGCAGGCCCATCGCCGGGGCCACCGTGCACGTCCTGGACGGCGAAGGCAGCCCGGTCCCGGACGGCGACCGGGGCGAACTGTGGATCGGCGGCAGCAGGCTCGCCCACGGATACACGGGCCTGCCCGAACTCACCGCCGAGCGGTTCGTCGACCACCCCGCCGCGGGCCGGCTCTACCGTACGGGCGACATCGTCTCCTTCCGGCCCGACGGCACCCTGGAGTTCCACGGCCGCAACGACGACCAGGTCAAGGTCCGCGGCTTCCGCATCGAACCCGCAGAGATCGAACACGCCCTGCGCCAGCAGCCGGACGTCGACGACGCAGCCGTCACCGTCGACCGCACGGGCACCCCCGAGGCACGGCTCGTCGCCTTCGTCGTCGCCGCGCCCGGACCCGTGCCCCCTCCCGGTGCGCTGCGCGAGCGGCTCACCGCCGTCCTGCCCGCTCACCTGGTGCCCGACGCGGTGACCCTGGTGGAGCAGCT
>NZ_JBFAET010000254.1:0-10840 GCF_040642095.1 Streptomyces sp. NPDC020362 | reverse complement strand
CGAATTTCTTCGGAGCAGCCCCTGACCCGCGTCTCGCACGTCGGGACGACAGGATTTGAACCTGCGACCCCTTGACCCCCAGTCAAGTGCGCTACCAAGCTGCGCCACGTCCCGTTGCGACCTCGCGCGGGGTGTTCCACGCGATCACGCAGGTCAACCCTACCGCACGCGCGCCGGTGCCGGTGTCGCCCCCGCCACGGAGGAGCCCACCGTACGGCCGGTGCGGCCGACCGGGACGAGCAGGACGGCGCCTGCCGCGGCCAGGCAGAGCAGGGCGAGCAGCGCCCAGGCGTGGGTGTAGCCGGAGGCGTAGGGCAGGCCGGAGGGGTGGAGGCGACCGGTGACCAGGACACCGGTGAGCGCTGCGCCGATGGACCCGCCGATGGTGCGGATGCGGCCGCCCGTGAGGCCTTCGCGGAACACGGCGCCGAGGCCTCCCTGGAGGACGTCGCCCGCCGCGCGGGCGTCGGCATCGGCACCCTCTACCGGAACTTCCCGACCCGCCGCGACCTCTTCGAGAGCGTCTACGCGGACGAGGTGAACGCCCTGTGCCGGGCGGCCGTGGAGGTCGCCGACCGGGAGCCGTGGGAGGCCCTGACGGCCTGGCTGGACCGGTTCACCGGCAACATGGTCACCAAGCGTGCGGTCCGCGAGGCCCTGAACGACGAGTCGGACATCTTCATGGCCTGCCGCGAGTCCATGTACGCGGCCGGCGGTCCGCTGCTGGTGCGCGCCCAGAAGACGGGCGTGGCCCGCGCGGACATGGACTTCGGCGACCTGCTGCGGATGGTCGCCGGCATCACGGCGACGGCGTTCGAGGACGACGCCCAGCGCGACCGAGTGCTGTCCATCGCCCTGGACGGGGTGCGCACCGGCCGTTGACGTCAGCCCTGCAGCGGGTGGTCGGGCGCCAGCACGGCCGCGATGCGCTCGGTGATCGTCTGAGCCGTGTTGCCCTCGGGCGCCTTCTGTCCCACCGTCGTGGACACGGCGATGGCCAGCCGCCGCTGCGGCAGATAGGCCTGTACGGCCGCGAAGCCGGCGAACGACGGATTCTGCAGCACCCAGCCGGACTTGTGGATGACGCCCACTCCATAGTGGAAGTCCGCGGTCTGCTTCAGGCACACGGTGGCGGGGCAGGTCGAGGTGGGGACGCCGAGGCCGACGGTCCCGGGGTTCAGCTGCACCTGATAGGAGCGGTGGGAGAGCAGCTCGCCCGAGCCGATTGCCTGGGCCGAGCGGGCCAGGTCGCAGATGTCGGTGGTGAGCACCGCTCCGGGCGCGGTGGTCCAGGACGGGTCCCAGTAGGTGGCGTCCTCGTAGGGTCCGCGTTCGTCGTCGTAGGCGTGCAGTACGGGGGCCGGGATCTCGGGTGTGAAGCCGTTGCGGGTCTCACCGAGCCCCAGCGGGTCCATGACGCGCTCGCGCAGCAGCTTGTCCAGCGGGGTTCCGGTGATCTTCTCCAGGGCGCGGCCCAGAAGCACGAAGTTGGCGTGCGAGTAACTCCAGTTCGTGCCCGGCGCGTACCACAGGGGGTGGCCGAGGGAGAAGCCGACCAGCTCGTCCGGCGTCCAGTGCCGGAACGGGTCGGCGTAGAGCTTCTTCACGAACGCCGGGTCGGTGACGTAGTCGTGCAGGCCGGAGGTCGAGTCACCCAGCATCCGCAAGGTGATCCTGTCGCCGTGCGGCAGGTCGGGCAGCCAGCGGGAGACGGTGTCGTCCAGGCTCACCCGGTGCTCGTCCACGAGCTGGAGCAGCGCCGTCCCCATGAAGGCGATGGCGACGGAACCCGACCGGAAGTGCATCGCGGGGGTGGCCGGCACGCCGTTCATCGACGTGCCGTCCGCCACCGTGGCCACCTCCCGCCCGTCGATCGTGACCCGGACCAGAGCGGCCTTCAGGTCGAGGTCCCGGCGTGCCTCGCGCACGAGCTCGACGACCTGGCGTGCCTGTCCTGCGGGCCTGCCCTCGGCGCTCGCACAGCCGTCGCCCCGGGGTGGGGCGGCCGCCGCGGCCGTCGTCGCCTGCAGCGCCGTGGCGAACAGCGCGGCGACGCACAGGGAGGCCATACGGGGCCGGTGCGCGGGCGGCCGTCGCCCGCCCAGCGGGACCGCTGCGCCCCGTGCTGCGCCGCACACCACACGGCCCACCGCACCCAGCATGTTCCCAGCGTGCCCCCGTCGTGTCCCACCCGCAGCACAGGGAGCTTCAGGTGCGTTCCAGCACGAGGTCGAAGCGGGCATGCCGGAACGGGTTCGGTACGCCGAACCCGTGTGCCAGGGACGGGTCGTCGGTCGGGGTGAAGTCCTGCACGAGGCTGTCCTTCACAGCGAACACCGCGTCCGAGTCCAGGTAGGCGTCGCCCGACACGAAGATGTGGGTCGTGACGGGGGTGTGGCCGTCGGCCTTCGCGAGGAAGTGGATGTGCGCGGGCCGGTAGGGATGGCGGCCGGCGGCCCGGAGCAGGGTGCCCACAGGCCCGTCGACGGGGATCGGGTAGGAGCTGGGCACGCAGGTGCGGAACCGGAAGCGGCCCTCGGCGTCGGCGGTGAACAGGCCTCGCCCGTTGCCGGGCGGCTGGACGTCGGGCTGCTGGACGTCGTAGAAACCGTTCCCGTCGGCCTGCCAGACGTCCACGAGCGCGCCGGGCAGCGGGGTTCCGTCGGCGGAGCGGACTCGGCCGCTGACCACACAGGGCTCGCCGTCGCCCACCAGGTCGATGCTGTCACCGAGTTCCCGCGCCGGGGACGCCGTCAGATGGAAGGGGCCAAGGACCGTCGACTCGGTGACGCCGGGTGCGCGGTGCCCGTGCAGCGTCTCGACGAGCACGGACAGGCCGAGGACGTCCGAGAGGAGGATGAACTCCTGCCGGCTGTCCGTACAGGCCTGACCGGTGGCCGTGAGGAAGCCGACCGCCGCTTCCCACTCCGCCTGTGTCAGCCGGGTCTCGCGGGCGAAGGCGTGCAGGTGCCGGACGAGGGCGGCGAGCAGGCCGCCCAGCCGGGGGTCGGACGTGGTGCGCAGACTGTCGACGGCCTGGCGGGTCACGGCGTCGGCGGCTGCGTCGAGCACGGCGGAGTCCGGGACGGGGGCCCCGTGGAGCACGGCAGCTCCGTCGGGCACGGCGGCTTCGTCCGATGCGGCGGCCGCTTCGGTCACGGCGTCTTCGGTGGTCATACGGGATCCATGCCCAGCAGGACGCCCGTCGCCTACTTGATGACCGCGTTGGCCACCACCACGACCACCCCGAGCACCGCGTCCACCAGACCGACGAGGACGGCGTGCGGCCAACTGCGTGCCGTCGAGCGGGCGGTGACCAGCCCCAGGACGAAGAGAATCGCGATGTTCAGGGCGAACACCGGGTACTCGACGCCGTTCGGGGGCCACCAGCCCCAGCCCGCGGCGGCGAGCAGGAAAGCCGTCGGCAGGACGGCCGTGACCAGCGGCCACTCGTTCTGCAGGGCACGCACGGCGTCCCAGCGGCGGTGCGGGGCGCGCTCGGCGATGTAGTGGGCGTAGCCGTGCGCCAGGGCGGAGGCGAACGCGGTGACCAGCAGCCACAGGGCGTCGTAGCGACGGCTGGCGGCCGAGCTGTGGCCGTACTGGGTGAGTGCGGCGACCATCGAGCTGGCGAGGACGGCACCGTAGACACCGCCGAACAGGACGGCCTCGCGCGTGCCGTGCTGCCGGTGCGACTCGACGCCGGCGGCCGTGGAGTCAGCCATGCTCTCCACGATCACCCGGGCCCCGCGCCGCCGCCAGTGGGCCGGGCCGGTCCGCGTGGCAGACGAAGTGTCCTCCCACCAGCCCCGATGCTGCACACACTGTCGACGGTCGCGCGGTGCGGACCCTCGTTAGGGTCGCCTCATGACGCACAGCTTCGCGCTTCACATCCCCGACGCCGACCTCGAGCCCGAGCCCCTCGACCCGGAGCAGATCGTCTCCGGGAACCCCGAGGTGACCGGGAAGGTGGTCTGGGAGTCGCCGGACGGCCGGCAGATCCGCGGCATCTGGCAGATCACGCCGGGGGTGGTGACCGACACCGAGGCGGACGAGCTGTTCGTGGTCATCAGCGGGTCGGCGACGATCGAGGTCGAGGGCGGGCCGACGCTGACGGTGGGGCCCGGCGACATGGCCGTGCTGCGCGCGGGCGACCGTACGACGTGGACCGTGCACGAGACACTGCGCAAGGCGTACTCGATCAACCTGTGAGGCCGGGCGGCGCCGCCGTCGTCCCCCGGATCTCCAGCGTCGGTACGGCCAGGTGCACGCGCCCCTCTCCCCCGGGCCGCTCGAAGCGGTCGAGAAGGCACCGGGCGGCGCGCCGGCCGACCTCGTGCGGAGCGGTGTCGACGGTGGTCAGCCACACGTGCCGCAGCCGGGAGATGCTGGTGTTGTCGTACCCGGCGACCGACAGGTCCCGCGGCACCTTCAGCCCCAGCTCCCCGGCCGCCGACAGCGCGCCGACCGAGGCCATGTCGTTGACGGCGAAGACCGCCGTGGGCCGGTCGGGGCGGCTGAGCAGCCGTACGGTGCCCCGGTAGCCGCCCTCCTCGGTCAGATCGCCGGGTTCGACCAGCGGCTCGGCCCCGTGCGCCCGCATCGCCGCCTCGAAGCCGCGCCGGCGCAACTCGCCGACCGCGCCGCGGCCCGCGAGATGGGCGATCCGGCGGTGACCGAGGCCGAGCAGGTGCTCGGTGGCCAGCCGGGCCCCGTGCTCGTCGTCCCCGGCGACGACGTCCACGCACGGCGGCTGCGGCTCGCGGGCCCCCGCCACGATCACCGGAATCCGCTGCGCCAGCGCGCCGAGCGCGCCCGCGTCCGGCACCGTGCCGACCACCACCAGGCCGTCGGCGCCCAGGTCCAGGAAGGGTTCGGCGAGGTCGTGGCCGATGCGCCGGTTCAGCCGGGCGTCGGCGAGCAGCATGTGCAGGCCGGCCGCGTGCAGCAGGGAGTTCAGGCCGTCGAGGAGTTCGACGAACCAGGGGTTGCGCAGGTCGTCGAGGAGGACGCCCACCGTCCGGGTGCGCTGTTCGCTGAGGCTGCGGGCGGCGGCGTTCGGCCGGTAGCCCAGCTCCCGTACGGCCGCCAGGACGGCGTCCCGCTTCTCGGCGCGCACCTGGCCGGAACCGCGCAGCACCAGCGAGACCAGCGACTTCGACACTCCGGCCCGTTCGGCCACGTCACGGATCGTCGGCGGTTTCATGACTTGGACCGTTCCATGAAGCAGGTCGAACTGTCAAAGGGCTGACACAGAGCTGTTTCCCCTCGCTGAAGGGTTGACGCGTGGAGCATGTCCGTACAAAGGTGGCCCGGACAGGATGTGGACCGGTCCAAAGAGGTGCTGTCATGGTGGATGCGCTCGGTGTCGCCGTCGTCGGGTTCGGCTGGATGGGGCGGGTGCACACACAGGCGTACGCCCGTGTCCGGCACCACTATCCGCAGCTGCCCCTGCGGCCCGAGCTGGTGGCGGTGGCCGAGGAGGTGCCGGGCCGGGCCGAGGAGGCCGCCGAGCGGTTCGGGTTCGCCTCCGCCACCCGCGACTGGCGCGAGGTGGCCGCCGACCCGCGCGTGCAGGCCGTCAGCATCACCGCGCCCAACTTCCTGCACCGGGAGATCGGTGTGGCGATGGCGGAGGCGGGCAAGCACCTGTGGATCGAGAAGCCGGTGGGCCTGACCGGCGAGGACGCCCGCGCGGTGGCCGACGCGGTCGCCGAAGCCGGCGTCCAGGGCGCGGTCGGCTTCAACTACCGCAACGCGCCCGCCGTGGAGACCGCCCGCAAGCTGATCGCCTCCGGTGGGATCGGCACGGTCACCCATGTGCGCATCCGTCTGTTCAGCGACTACGCGGCCCATCCGGACGGCGCTCTGACCTGGCGGTACGAACGCGAGCGCGGCGGCAGCGGGGTGCTGGGCGACCTGGCCTCGCACGGCTCCGATCTGGCCCGGTTCCTGCTCGGGGACATCGCCTCCCTCACCGCCGACACCGCGATCTTCGTCCCGGAGCGGGCCCGCCCGACGAGCGCCACCGCGGGCCACGCGCTCGCCTCCGGCGGCGAGCCGGGTCCGGTCGAGAACGAGGACTACGTCAGCTGCCTGCTGCGGTTCGCCTCCGGCGCGCGCGGGGTCCTGGAGGCCTGCCGGGTCTCGGTCGGCGAGCAGAACAACTACGGCTTCGAGGTGCACGGCACCGAGGGCGCTGTGTCCTGGGACTTCCGCCGGCTCAACGAGCTGGCGGTCAGCCGCGGTACGACGTACCAGGACCAGCCCGTGAGCACGGTCTACGTCGGACCGGGCGACGGCGAGTTCGCCGCGTTCCAGCCGGGCGCCGCCAACGCGATGGGCTATGACGACCTGAAGGTCATCGAGGCGTACCGCTTCCTGCGTTCCGTCGCCGAGGGCAGGCCCCACGGCGCCACGCTGGCCGACGCGGTGCGCAGCGCGGCCGTGCTGGACGCCATGGCGGTGTCGGCCGAGAGTGGGGCGTGGGTCAGCCTCCCGGTGTCGTAGGCATGTTGTACGGGGTGACCACCTGGATCGCGGACGGCAGGACCGGTCCGGCGGGCGGCAGCGCCCCGTGGTGGCGCATCACCTCGTGGCAGGCCTCGCGCAGGTCGTGCCGCAGGTCGTGGTGGAGGACGGCGGACAGGCGGTGATCGCGCAGCAGACGGGTGTTGTCGTGGTCGAGGTCGTGCGCGACGAACACCGCGCAGTGGCGGCCGAGATCGGCGAAGGCGCGCAGGGTCGCGTTGTTGCCGCCGCCGATGGAGTACACGGCCCGGATCTCCGGGTCGCGTTCCAGGGCGGCGCGGACGAGGTCGTACTGGGTGGCGTCCAGGCCCTGCCCCCCGGCGATCTCCACCAGGGTGCGCTGTGGGTTCCGGGCCCGCATGACGCTGCGGAATCCCATCTCGCGCTCCTCCTCGTTGCGGAAGAAGCCGCTGCTCAGGCTGGTGAGGACATTGCCGGGCCGGTCGCCGAGCCACTGGCCCATGAGGTAGGCGGCGGTGGCGCCCGCGGCCCGGTTGTCGATGCCCACGTATCCGAGACGGCCGCTGGCGGGCAGGTCGGTGACCAGGGTGACGACCGGGATACCGGCCGCGGTGAGCCGGGCCACGGCGGCGGTGACCTCGGGGACGTCCGGCGCCTTGAGGATCACCCCCTGCGAGCCCCGGCGGGCGATCCGGTCCAGCGTCCTGACCTGCTCGGCCGCCGGCCCCGTCTCGCGGAAGTGGAACCGGGAGCGGACCACGGCCGGGTGCAGCGAGGGCAGTTCGGCCTCCAGCGCGGCCCGTACGGCCGTGGTGAACCGCTCCGGTGCCTGCACCACGATGTCGACCATGAAGGTGCGGCCGACCAGCCGCACCTGGGTGCGCTGCCGGTCCAGGTCGGCTATGGCCCGGTGCACCTCCTGGGCGGTGCTCTCCCGCACCCCTCCCCTGCCGTTCAGCACGCGGTCCACCGTGGCCTCGCTCAGGCCCGCCTGACGTGCGATTTCCCGGAGAGGGAAGGGATGACCCATGGGCCGGCTCCTTGAGGGGTTTTTGACGGGTGTCTGCTGGTTGTTCGAGGGGTTTGTACTGACAAGAATGGCAGGGCCGCGTGGCTTCCGTGAACGAAAGAAGGACACCGATGTCCCTCAGCGCCGCAGCAGGCCGGGCCCGGCTGTCCGAGCAGGACTGCGACCTCGACGCCTTCCGCGCCCTCGTCGCACGGACCACGGACCTCGCCGGGTACCCGCACGCCGCGTCGGTGGCGGACGGCGTCCTCGTCTACGACGGCGACCGGCTGCGGACGGCCGGTGACCGGGAGGCCCTGCGGGGCGAACTGGTGGGGGCGCTCGCCGACGGCCCCGGGATCGTGGTCGTCCGCGGCGCCTTCCCCGATCTGGCGGTGGTGGACCGGGTCACGGCTGTGTTCGAGGCGCTGATCGCCGAGCAGCGGGCCTCCGGCGTGCGGGCCGGGGACCACTTCGCCAGGCCCGGGGCCAACGACCGGGTGTGGAACGCACTGGAGAAGACGGCGCTGTACGACCCCGAGGCGTTCGCCGACTACTACGCGAACGACGTCCTGGCCCTGGTCTCGACGGCCTGGCTGGGCCCCGGCTACCAGGTGACCTCGCAGGTCAACGTGGTCAACCCGGGCGGTGCGGGACAGACCGCACATCGCGACTACCACCTCGGCTTCCTGAGCAACGCCGTGGCGGGGGCCTACCCGGCGCACGCGCACCGTCTCTCCCCCGTGCTCACGCTCCAGGGCGCGGTCGCCCACTGCGACATGCCCGTCGAGTCCGGTCCGACGCTGTACCTGCCGTACTCCCAGCTCTACGAGCCGGGCTATCTGGCCTGGCGGCTCCCGGAGTTCCAGGCCCACTTCGAGGCTCACCACGTCCAGCTCCCGCTGGCCGAGGGCGATGCGGCGTTCTTCAATCCGGCGCTGTTGCACGCCGCGGGGGCGAACCGTACGGCGGATGTGCGCCGCACGGCCAACCTCCTGCAGATCTCCTCCGCCTTCGGGCGCGCTATGGAGACGGTGGACCGGGAGGCGGTGGCCAACGCGGTCTTCCCGGTGCTGCTGAGGCGGAAGAAGGCGGGCACCGGGGCACAGTGGCTGGAGAACGTGGTCGCCGCGAGCGCCGAGGGCTACCCCTTCCCGACCAACCTCGACGAGGACCCGCCGGTCGACGGTCTGGCCCCGCCGTCGCAGGCGGACCGGGTCCGGCGGGCCCTGCGCGAGGAATGGGTGCCGGAGCGGCTGCGCGAGGAGCTGCGGGCCGGTGCGGAGCGGCGCGAGAGCTGAAAGGGCACAGGGCGCATGGGACTTCTCGACGACAAGGTCGTCCTGGTCAACGGCGGCAGCCAGGGGGTGGGTGCCGCGATCGCGCGGGCCGCCGCCCGCGAGGGCGCCGCGGTGGCCGTCACGGGTCGCCGTACCGAACCCGGTGAGGCTCTGGTGGCCGAGCTGGCGGCGGCCGGCGGCCGGACGATGTTCGTGCGCGCGGACCTGGCCGACGCCGAGCAGGCCAAGGCGGCCGTGGCCGAGGTGGTCGACGCGTACGGGCGGATCGACTGCCTGGTGAACTCGGCAGGGCTGACCTCCCGGGGCACGCTGCTGGACACCACGCCCGAGCTGTTCGACGCGCACATCGCGATCAACCTGAAGGGACCGTTCTTCGCGATGCAGGCGGCGGTCACCGACATGGTGGCCCGCAAGGCGCCCGGCACGATCGTCAACATCATCACCTCGTCGGCGCACGGCGGCCAGCCGTTCCTCGCGCCGTACGTCGCCGCGAAGGCGGGGCTGGTGGGCCTGACCCGCAACGCGGCGCACGCCCACCGCTGGGACCGGATCCGGATCAACGGCCTGAACATCGGCTGGACCGCGACCGAGGGCGAGGACGCCACCCAGCGCGCCTTCCACGGGGCGGGCGACGACTGGCGGGAGCAGGCCGCCGCCCGGCTGCCGATGGGCAGGCTCGGCCGGCCGGACGAGATCGCGGACTTCGTGGTCCTCCTGCTGTCCGACCGTTCGGGCGTGGTCACCGGATCGGTGATCGACTGGGACCAGAACGTTCTGGGCGGGCTGGACTGAAGAGAACGAGCCCGTCCGGCGATCGCGGACGAGCCCGAAGGCCGACCGGCGTCCGGGGTGCGGCCCCGGCACCGGACAGCAACCACGCACAAGGAGCAGCGGAGCACATGCGTATCGGAATCCTCGGCCTCGGCCGCATCGGCACCTTCCATGCCGAGACCCTCTCCGGGCTCGACGCCGTCGAGTCCCTCGTCGTCACCGATCCGTTCGCGGACGCGGCCAAGGCCGCCGCCGAGCGGTTCGGCGCCGAGTTCGCCGGCTCGCCCGAGGAACTGCTCGCCGCCGGCGTGGACGGCATCGTCGTGGCCGCGGCGACCGACGCCCACCCCGCGCTGATCCTGGCCGGTGTGGAGGCGGGCGTCCCGGTCTTCTGCGAGAAGCCGGTGGCCCGCACCATCGCGGAGGGCGTCGAGGTCCTCAAGGGCGTGCAGGGCAGGGACGTGGCGATCCAGATCGGCTTCAACCGCCGTTTCGACGCGGGCTTCGTCGCCGCGCGGGCCGCGGTGCGCGCCGGCGAGCTGGGCAGACTGCACACGGTCCGCTCGACGACCCTGGACCCGGCGCCCCCGCCGGCCGCCTACGTCGCCGCCTCCGGCGGCATCTTCCGGGACTGCTCCGTGCACGACTTCGACATCATCCGCTGGGTGACCGGCCGTGAGGTGACCGAGGTGTACGCGGTCGGCGGCAACCGGGGCGCCGACTACATCAAGGCGGCGGGCGACGCCGACACCACCGGCGCGATCCTCACCCTGGACGACGGCACGATCGCGGTGGTCTCCAACTCCCGTCACAACGCCCGTGGTTACGACGTCCGCATGGAGCTGCACGGCTTCCAGGACTCCATCGCGGTCGGCCTGGACGACCAGCTGCCGCTGCGCTCGGTCGAGCCCGGCGTGAGCTTCCCGGCGGGCACCCCGCACGATTTCTTCATGGACCGGTTCACCGACGCCTACCGCGCCGAACTCACGGCGTTCACCGATGTCGTGGCCGGCAACCGCCCCTCCCCGTGCACCGTCGAGGACGCCCTCGAGGCGGGCTGGATCGCGGAGGCGTGCACGCTGTCCCTGCACGAGCACCGGCCGGTGACGATCGCGGAGGTCCGCGGGGCCTGACACCTTGGGGCACGGCTCGTCCGCCGTGCCCCTTTGCGCGTGTGCCGGCCGACCACAGGGCACGCAGGGCGGCGGCCGCCTTGCGGAACTGGAGGGTCTCCATGTGCGACTCGTACTCGGCGAGGAGCGAGGCGATC
>NZ_JBFAET010000253.1:0-10880 GCF_040642095.1 Streptomyces sp. NPDC020362 | reverse complement strand
TGCCAGGGGGGCCGCGGCCCGCCCCCACAACGTCCACGCCCGGCACGGGGCCGCCGCGGTGGTCGCGGCGGCCCTGCGCCCGGACAGCGCACCGCTGTTCAACATCGGCCGGGGGGAGGCGGTGGACATCCTCTCCCTGGTCCGCACCCTGGTGACCGTCAGCGGCCTGCCGCCGGCGGCGGTCCGGGTGCGACAGGACGAGGTGCAGGGCCAGAGCCCCGGGGCCGACTGGGTGCAGGTGGACGCCTCCCGCGCCCGGCGGCAGCTCGACTGGCGGCCGCGGTACAGCCTGGAGGCATCCCTGCGGGGCATGTGGGAGACCGTGCGCGGCACCGCCGACACGGCCGTGTGAAGGTTCCTCGGAGCCGTCGGGCGCGGTCAGCCGATGACGACCTCGCCCTTCGGTTCCGCCCCGTGGCCCATGGCTTCGTCGTCCGTGGCCGGCGTCAGCAGGAAGCCGAGCAGCCGTTCGGCCTCCTGCCGCGTCTCGTCCGCCTCCTGCGGGGTCAACGGCCGGTAGGGCATGACGCGCAGGGTGCCGTTGCCCTGCAGCGACCAGATGCCGCGGACGAAGCCGTCGACCAGGAAGGTGGGGCGCACCTCGCTTCCGGTGATCACCCGCTGCCGGTCCTCGTCGCCGATGACCCGCGTACGGTCGGCGTGGCTGAGGACGAGATTGTCGAAGGCGGGCAGGAAGCGAACGGGGGCGTGCTCGTCCGGGTCGGCGAGCGGGGCGTCGGGCAGGTCGAACAACTCCCGGCCCGAGGGGTCCTCGTACGTACGCAGCTGCGACCGCATTCCGTCGATCACCGAGCGCAGCCGGGTCAGCCCGGACCAGGCCTGCACGTCCATCACGCCCGCCGGGCCGTACGCCGCCAGGTACCGCAGGACCACCCTGTCGACCCGGGGCCCGTCCTCCATCGGCCGGCCGATCCACTCCTCGGCGAGGACGAGAGGCGTGGCCCCGCGGTCGCCCCAGGTACCGCTCGGTGGAGGGTGCACATGGGCCACCAGGGACTGCACGACGTAGGCCAGGGCCAGCCGGTCCCGACCGGGGAAACGCTCGACGAGCCGACGGGCCAACTGGGGGCGGGTCAGCCCGTCGCCCGACATCAACTCGCGTCCTGCCTCGGTCAGTTCGCGTGTGTCCAGGCCGCCGACGGCCCGGCCGAACGCACCCTGGCGGGCCCGCCGGAGCACCGGTTCCAGCAAGGGGTGCAGGTGGCGGAAGTCCTCGGCGGTGACCAGGTGCTGGGTGTTGCGGTGCAGCTTGGCGCGTACCACGGCACGGTCGTGGAGGAGCGACGTCAGATCAGCGTGCCGGAAGCCGCAGAGCCGGGCCCACAGGCTCACGTACGGGGAGTTGGACTCCTGCCCCTGCAGACCCATCAGATGACCGATGGTCTCGGAGGGGGTGAGCCGCCTGCGGCTCAGCAGCAACTGGCGCTGCAGATAGGTGCGGTTGAGGGTGCGCAGACCGAGCTGATGAGGCATGCGCACCATTGTCGCCGCCCGGCCTCGACCGTCGCTCGAGCGTGACCGCCCCCGTGGTGAGGAGGCAGAGCAGACTGCGTGCCTGGACGTTGAGGTAGTGGCCGTGCCGGACCAGGGAGCTGAGCAGGGCGGGCGTGACCCACCGATAGCCCGGCGGCAGGACTTCCGGAACGTCTGCGTCGTCGGCCTCGACCAGCAGATAGCGGCTCTCGGCGTTGAGGAAGCGCCCGCCCTCCTCCGAGTGGATCGCCTCGTACCGAATCTGCTCGGGGCGGGCCCGGAGCACCGTGTCGAGGAACGGGGGACGGTCCTCGGGGGCAAGCCACGCGTGGTTGTCGGGCAGGCACTGGACGGTGGGGGAGAGTTCGACGGTGTCGAGGAAGCCGCCCTCGACCCGGGCGTGCACGAGCAACTGCGGGACGCCGTCGACGCAGCGCGTCAGAAAGGCGGTGACGCCGAGGCCCCGCGGTTCGATCAGCGGCTGGGTCCAGCCGCCCACCTCCCGGCTGCCGGCCTCGACGGCGACCGCCACCACCCGGAAGTAGCGGCCCAGCTCGTGCTCGATCTCGAAGGGCCCCGACCGCCAGCCGGCCACCGCGTTCAGGGGGCAGAGTTCGGCCTGGACCCTGTGGCGGGAGCGCTCCGCCGTGAACCAGGACAGCAGGTCCGTCTCGTCCGCGCTGCCGGTGCCGGTGCCGCCCGGCGGCGGCACGCAGGACAGGACCGTACGGGCGTCCATGTTCACCAGGTTGTCCGCGTGCAGCAGTTCACCGATCTGGCCGAGTGTCAGCCAGCAGAAGTCCTCGCCCACCGGTACCTCGTCACGGGTGAAGACGATCATGTTCCGGTTGCTCTTGCGGAAGAACCAGGAGCCGTGCTCGGACTGCAGGACATCGGCCGCCACGCTGCCCGGGGCGGGCCGCAGAAAGTGGTCGAGATAGGGGACGCCCGCCCCGCGGTGCACCTTGGTGTAGTTGCTGTGCGTTGCCTGCACGGTGGGGGAGAGCTGGAGCAGATTGCGGTTGCCCGGCTCCATCTTGGCTTGCATGAGGAAGTGCGCAACCCCGTCGAACTCCTTGGCCAGGATACCCAGGATGCCGACTTCCGGCTGCTTGATGATCGGCTGCTGCCAGTGCCGGAACGGCCCGGAGTCCACCGA
Organism: Streptomyces sp. NPDC020362; assembly: GCF_040642095.1. Taxonomy (NCBI): domain Bacteria; kingdom Bacillati; phylum Actinomycetota; class Actinomycetes; order Kitasatosporales; family Streptomycetaceae; genus Streptomyces; species Streptomyces sp. NPDC020362. The sequence continues at coordinate 8,227 of NZ_JBFAET010000253.1, read as the reverse complement.
GACCCGCAGTCCCTCCACCGTGAAGAAGCGTCCACTGTGATGCCTCAGATTGCCGGTGTCGCCGGCGAAGGACCAGTTGTCGAGCGCCGCGAAGGGAATCCGTTCCACGGCGAAGCGGTGGGCGCGTGCGCGCTCGGCCATCCATGCGTGGACGTCGGAGGTCCGCAGCCAGGAGCCGTTGACGGTGACAGCGGCGGATCGCGCGAAGCGCTCGGCCGCCGCAGGGCGGGTGGACATGGGAACCTCCGCAGCTAGAGGACTGCCGGGGGCGCGGCTGTGACGAAGCGCTGCCCGTCAGGACGGGTTGTGGATCTTGTCGGCCCAGTTGGGCGAGTCGTGGGTGACCAGACGGGAGCGGGTGTACAGCTGCCCGTCGATCCGGACCAGGACGTCTTCGACGACGGTCGTCGGCTCGAAGCTCACCCTGCCCGCCGCATCGGTCATGCTCACGATGGCCTGGTACCTGACGTTCAGGGTGTCCTCGTCGACGATGTCGATGCGCATCCGGTCGAACCAGTACCGGTACACGAGCCCGTCGTAGTACGCGATGTTCTTCTGCCGGGCCTCACGCGCCGACACCTCGTCGACCAGCGGGCGTTCCGGATCGCCCCGGCGCTGCCGCATCTCGGTGAGCAGCTGTGCACGTCCCTCCAGCTTCCACCCCCCGGGACGGTGCTCGATCGAGCCGTCCTCGGTGAGCGTCTCCAGGAACTCCTCGAGCCGCCGCTCCTCCAGGAGCGGCATCTGCCGTGCGTAGAACTGCTGTACCTCGACGTAGAGATCCGCGGTCACCCGCTGGCCGGTCGCCTGCACTCCCTGGGCCACGCTGGTTCCTTCCGGTCGGGGCGCGCCTGCTGGGGTCCGTGGCGTCGCCGGGGCCTCCACGGTGGCCCGGGCGCCTGGAAGCGACCTGGAGCGGCACTACAGCGTCACGTCGTCCGGCCACGTCGCGAAGGGGGCGGGGAACACGGCGGGGCTGTTCCACGAAGCATCGTCGTGGAACAGCCCCGTCCTTCGTCCGGCGTCACCATGTGACCGGCAACTCCCACAGTCCGTAGATGACCGCGCCTTCCTTGCGCGGAATCTCCAGGAACGGCTTGGCGAGCCGCAAGGTGGGGATGCGCTGGAAGAGCTTGCTCCACACGATCTCCAGCTCCAGGCGGGCGAGATCGGCGCCGATGCAGTGATGCACCCCGTGCCCGAAGCCCAGGTGCTTGCGGCTGCCCCGGGTGATGTCGAGCCGGTCCGGCTCGGGAAAGACGTCCGGGTCGCGGTTGGCGGCCAGTCCCAGGCAGAGGATGCCGTCGCCCTTGCGGATGACCTGGCCTGCGATCTCGATGTCCTCCAGGGCGACCCGGGGCACCGCGGTGTCGCCGATGGTCGCGAGGCGCACCAGCTCCTCCACGGCGGGCTTGGCCAACGACGGGTCGTTCAGAAGCAGTTCCAGCTGGTCCGGGTTCTCCAGGAGACAGGCCGTGCCGAGCGAGATCTGGCTGGCGGTGGTCTCGTGCCCGCCGTTCATCAGCAGCCGGACCATGTTGAACAGGTCCCGGTCGGTGTACTCCACGTTCGACGCCGCATAGTCGGCCATCGCCCGGCTGAGCAGGTCCTCGCCCGGCTCCTGCTTCTTGAGCTGGATCAACTCGTGGATGTAGGCGTTCACTTCGACGATCGCGGCCTGCCGTTCCTCGGTGGAGCTGTGTCCGCCGAGCAGAGCCGTGCCGTGCTTGATGAAGAAGTCGTGCCGGTCCTGCGGAATGCCCAGCAGCTCACAGATCACCGTCATGGGCACGGCCAGCGAGAACACCCGGTGGAAGTCCGCCGGAGGCCGCAGCGAGAGCAGTTTGTCCAGGTGCTCGTCGACTATCTCCTCGATGCGCGGACGCAGCCGCTGCACCTGACGATTCGTGAACGTCAGCGCCGCCTTGCGGCGGGTGTCGCTGTGCTCCTTGCCGTCGTAACCGATGAACGAGGTCTCGGTCCGGTACTCCGGCGGAGCGATGAAGTAGAAGGGGAAGTTGTCGTGCTTTCGCGAGGCGCTGACGCGCGGGTCGGTGAGCAGCTGCCGGATCGTCTGGTAGTTGGTGACCGTCCAGATACGCAGGCCCGACCCGGTGAGCGTGACCTGGGAGACGTCCTTGGCGATCATCTCCGCGTAGCCCTTCGGCGGAGTGAAGGGGCACTGCCGTCGGTAGGGGAAAGTCTCGGTCTCCGTCCCGGCGGGATCGCCCGCCTCCACGGCACTCATCGTCACGGTGCATCCTTCCTGAGGGCGCAACGGTCGCGCGGACTGGTTCAGGCCGGTCCACGGTGACGCCTCGCCCTCGGATGCCGCTGGAGTCCCCACCGGCCCCACGGGTCCGGACAGTCGAGCGAGGCTCGAGTGAAGCTGTGACTCCGCTCCCTACGTTCCTCGAATGTCATACACCCTGAAGATCCTGAGTGCCCTGCCGGGATCGCAGACGCTTCCCGGCCGCGGCCACTGGGGCGCGCGATGACCGGGCCGCTTGACGGCCTGAGAGTGATCGAGCTGGCGGCGATCGGGCCGGCTCCCTTCGCCTGCATGATGTTCGCGGACCTCGGCGCCGATGTCCTGCGCATCGACCGGAGCGACGGCCGCCGCTCCTTCGCCGACTGGCACGGGGAACTGGACCGGGGCCGGCACTCCACGGAGCTGGACCTCAAGAACCCCGCGGACGTCGCCTGGCTGCTGCGCAAGGTGGACGGCTCCGACGTCCTGGTCGAGGGATTCCGCCCCGGGGTCGCCGAACGGCTCGGTATCGGCCCCGAGGAGTGCCTGACCCGCAACCCGGGGCTCGTGTACGGGCGGATGACCGGCTGGGGCCAGCACGGCCCGCTCGCCAAGACCCCCGGCCACGACATCAACTACCTCTCGCTCACCGGGGCGTTGTACGCGATCGGAGAGGCGGGCGGTCCGCCCGTGCCGCCGGTCAATCTGCTCGGGGACTTCGCGGGCGGTGCGATGTTCCTGGTCGCCGGGGTGCTCGCGGCCCTGTACGAGCGTCAGCGGTCCGAGCGGGGCCAGATCGTCGACGCGGCGATCGTGGACGGCACGAACACCATGCTCGGCATGATGACGGCGATGCTCGCCGCCGGCGAGTGGCGATCCGAGCGTGGGGTGAATCTGCTGGACGGCGGGGCGCCGTTCTACTGCTGCTACGCCTGTGCGGACGGCGGGCACGTTGCCGTCGGTGCTCTGGAGGAGCGCTTCTACCAGGCTCTGCTGGCCGGTCTCGAATTCGACCCCGAGCGGATCCCGGATCGTGCGGACCCGCTCAACTGGGCCACCCTTCGGCGCATGTTCGGGCATCGGTTCCTCGCCCGTGACCGGGACGACTGGGCGCGCCACTTCGCCGACACGGAAGCGTGTGTGACCCCGGTGCTGAGCATCGAGGAAGCACTCTCGCATCCGCACCACCTGGCCCGGGGCGGCGGCCCCGCCGCCCCCGCACCACGGTTCAGCCGGACCCAGGCGGAACCGCACTGACCGGGTCCGTCCGTGTACCGGCATCCCCGCGGCCGTTATCCGGCGTGCCCGCCGCCTCCGGTCGTGCCCGGCCCGCTCGCGATCCCGTCGGCGCTCGCCCCGAGCGCGGGTCGCGACGCGTGCCGGCGCGGCCGGGTGCGACCGCTCCAGGCGTTCTCGAGGACTACGGCCGACCGTGTGGGAACGAGCAGCGGCAGACCAGTTCCGCGGCCGACAGCAAGGAGGAGTGATGGCGGAGCAGGGCTTTCACCTCTACGACACGACCCTGCGCGACGGGACCCAGATGGAGGGTCTCGTGCTCACGGTCGACGACAAGCTCTCCGTCGCACGCAGCCTCGACGCACTCGGTGTGGGATTCATCGAGGGCGGCTGGCCGGGCGCGGTCCCCAAGGACACCGAGTTCTTCCGCCGGGCGCGGACCGAGCTCGACCTGGGCTCCAGTGTGCTGGCCGCCTTCGGCGCCACGCGCAGGCCGGGCACCTCGGTGGCCGTCGACCCCCAGGTACGGGCGCTCCTGGACGCGGAGACTCCGGTGGTGACCCTGGTGGCCAAGAGCCACACCAGGCACGTGGACCGGGCCCTGCGCACCACACTCGCCGAGAATCTCGCCATGATCGGCTCCACCGTCCGGCACCTGACGCACGCCGGGCGCCGGGTCTTCGTGGACGCCGAGCACTACTTCGACGGATACCTCGCCAACCGTGAGTACGCGCTGGAGGTGGTGCGCACCGCGATCGAGGCGGGCGCCGAGGTCGTCGTACTCTGCGACACCAACGGGGGCTCCCTGCCGGACGAGGTGAAGGCGGTCGTCGCGGACACCATCGCGATGACGGGTGCCGCGATCGGCATCCACTGCCACGACGACACCGGCTGCGCGGTCGCCAACACCATGGCCGCGGTGGATGCCGGCGCCGTGCACGCGCAGGGCACGGCGCACGGCTACGGCGAGCGGTGCGGGAACGCGAACCTGTTCACCCTCGCCGCGAATCTCGTCCTCAAGCGGGGTCGCGAAGTCATCCCGCTGGAACGGCTAGCAGCCCTCGCAGGCACCGGCCGGGCCATCGCGGAGGTCACCGGTGTCCCGGGCGGGTACGCGGCTCCCTATGTCGGGACCGGGGCGTTCACGCACAAGGCCGGGCTGCATGCCTCGGCACTGCGCGTCGACCCCGACCTCTACCAGCACATCGACCCGGCCCGGGTCGGCAGCTCCATGCGTACCCTCGTCTCCGACATGGGCGGTCGCTCTTCCGTGCAGCTCAAGGCGCGGGAGCTGGGTTACGACGTCAGTGCCGGCTCCGAGGCGGTGGCCCGGGCCGCGAGCCGGGTCAAGGACCTGGAGAGCCGCGGCTACAGCTTCGAGTCGGCCGATGCGTCCTTTGCACTGCTGCTGCGCGAGGAGCTGGCGGGCAGCCCGCAGCCCGCGCCGTTCGACGTCGACGAATGGGAGGTGGCCGTCTGCGCCAAGCGTGACGGCCGGGTCGGCACCCAGGCCTCGGTGCAGCTGCGGGTCGACGGCGTTCCGCTCGTGGCCCAGGGGCGGGGCAACGGCCCCGTGCACGCGTTGGACACCGCCCTGCACAAGGCGCTCGACCCGCTGTTTCCCGAGCTGGGCCGCCTGCGGCTGGTGGACTACCGGGTCCGGGTGCTCAGCGGTGAGACCGGCAGTTCGGCCGCCGTCCGGGTGCTGATGTCGTTCGAGGACGGCGAGCGCCGCTGGGGCACCGTGGGAGTGGACGCCAACACGGTCACGGCGGGGTGGCGGGCCCTGCTCGACGCCGCCCACTACGTCCTGGTCGGCACACCGGGACGGGCACCCGGCAGCTGCGACGCCCCGACCCTGATGGCCTCACCGGCCGGCTGACACCCTCGAACCCCTCAGGAGCGGTTGTGCGTGTGGAAGGCATCTACATACGGGGGACCTCCGTACGTCTCCCCTCCTTGCTGACGGTGGCGGACGCCGTGGCCACCGGAGCCTGCCCGCCGAAGGTGGCCGCCGCCACCGGGCTGGAGTCCGTGGCGTACTCGCCCGACGAGTCCCCGGCGGAGATGGCGGCGCACGCCGCCCGGACCGTACTGACCCGCTCGGGCAGCACTCCCGGGGAAGTGGACCTGCTGCTGCACGCGGACACCTACCACCAGGGCCAGGACCTGTGGCCCGTGGCCTCCTACATCCAGCGCGAGGCGCTCGGCAACAGCTGCCAGGCGATCGAGATCCGGCAGATGTCCAACGGCGGCCTCGCCGCCATGGACCTGGCCACCGCCTATCTCGCCGCGGGACACGGCCGGGGTGACGCACTGCTGACGACCGCCGACCGGTTCTGCGAGCCGGGCATCGACCGCTGGCGGACCGACCCCGGGACCCCCTACGCCGACGGTGCGTCCGCGCTCCTGCTCTCGCGTCGGCGCGGCTTCGCCAGGCTGGTGTCCCTCGCGCTGTTCGCCGACCCGGAGCTGGAGCCCCTCCACCGCGGCGACGAACCGTTCACCAGGGCGCCGTTCGGCCACCGCATGCCGGTCGACTTCGAACAGGCCAAACGCGCCTTCATCGGCCGGTCCGGCATGTCGTACGCCATCACCCGGGCCCACAACGGCCAGCAGACGGTGATCAAGGAGGCGTTGGCGGACGCGGGAATGGAGCTCGGTGACGCCCGCTGGGTCGTGCTGCCGCACTTCGGGAGCAGGAGGTTGAAGGCCATCTACCACCAGCCGTTCGGCATCGACCCGGCGCGGACCACATGGGAGTTCAGCCGAACGGTCGGTCACCTGGGCGCCGGCGACCAGTTCGCGAGCCTGGACCACCTGCTGGTCTCCCGGAAGGTCTGCCCCGGAGACCGCATCGTGCTGGTCAGTGTGGGAGCCGGCTACAGCTGGGGATGCGCCGTCGTGGAGATCACCGATCCGCCCGGCGGGAGCGACTGAGCCGCCCGCCGTGATCGCGCTCGAGGGGGAGCCGACCGGATGTCGAGCTGCCCTCCAGGGGGCTGTGTCAGGCTGCTGCATGCCGTCCCGTACGGCACGAACGAAGGGAAGGACCACCGTGGCGACCACCGCTACGACCGAGCCCCGCGAGACCCCACCGGTCACGGGGCCCCACCTCACGGAACACTCCGTCACCGTGTCGGCCGCACCGGACGACGTCTACCGCCTGGTGGCCGATGTCGCCGGATGGCCCCAGGTGTTCGGGCCCACCGTCCATGTGGAAGTCCTCGAGGAGGCGGATCCGTCCGCGGGCGGCGAACAGCTGCTGCGCATCTGGGCAGTGGCCAACGAACAGGTGCGCACCTGGACGTCACGCCGCGTTCTCGATCCGGCCGCCCGCGTCATCGAGTTCCGGCAGGTGGTCTCGGCGGCCCCCGTCGCCTCCATGGGCGGCACGTGGCTGATCCAGCCCGTCGAGGACGGTACGACACGGGTGGTGCTGCTGCACAACTACCGTGCGGTCGACGACGATCCGGCGGCCGAGGAACTCATCCAGCGGGCGGTCGACCGCAACAGCCTCGCCGAGCTGGCCGCCCTGAAGAACGTTGCGGAACGGGGCGCGGACGCCGCCGAGCTCCAGTTCACCTTCAGCGACTCGGTCACCGTGGCGGGCGCGGCCGGCGACGTGTACGCCTTCCTGGACCGCGCGGACCTGTGGCCCGAGCGGCTGCCCCATGTGGCCCGGCTCGACCTCACCGAGGACGAACCCGGCATCCAGCACATCGACATGGACACCCGCAGTCCCGACGGCTCCACGCACAACACCACATCAGTGCGGGTGTGCCTCGAGGACAGCAGGCAGATCGTCTACAAGCAGCTGCGGGTGCCGGTCGCCATGCGGGTCCACACCGGCCGCTGGACCATCGAACCACTGGACGACGGCACCCTCACCGTCACGTCTTGGCACACTGTGGTCCTGGACCCCGAAGGTGTGCGCACCGCGCTCGGCCCCGAGGCCACCCTCGCCGATGCGAGAGCCCTGGTCCGCAAGGCCCTGGGCACCAACAGCTCCATCACCTTGCGGCACGCCCAGCAGTATGCGGAGGAAGTGCATGGCGGAACGTGATCTCGGGGGACCGGTCACGGTCATCAACCGGTTCGAGGTGAAGGGCGACGTCGGGGAGTTCGAGAGGCTGTTCCGCGAGCACTCCCAGTTCCTGCGCCGCCGCGACGACTTCGACTTCCTGGTGACCACACGCCTGGTCGACCGGCCCCAGGTGTACGTCCACCTCAGCCACTGGCGCACACTGCGTGCCTTCCTGGACACCGTGCATGACGCGACGTTCCTGCGCCATGTCCGGCGGCTGGAGCCGCTGGTGGTGGTCGAGGTCGACCAGGCGGTCAGCGTGGGCCGGGTACTGAGGGACGACGCCCTCGTCGGCGCGGAAAACGTCGCCCTGATCCATGCCGACGTGCACGGCGACTGGCGGGCCTTCGAAGGAGAGTTCGCCGAACTGTGCACCCGAGCAGAGCAGCTGGGCGGTTTCGGAGGCGGCGACCTGCTCCGCTCCACGATCAGTCCCTTCGCCTACACGGGCCTGCTGTGGTGGCGTGACGCCGAGGCCTGCGACCGCGCCCTCGGCACGGAGGCGAGTCCACAGGTGTTCGGGCACCTGGCCGACACGGCCCGGATCACCGTCGACCGGGCCGTGCACGTCGCCTACGAGCGGACGATCGAGCGGACCGGCCGCCCGGGCCGGTAGGACCGGGCGTTCGAGTGGCGGGAGAGCCGAGGACCAC
>NZ_JBFAET010000252.1:0-11073 GCF_040642095.1 Streptomyces sp. NPDC020362 | reverse complement strand
GCGCCCCTTCCGTGGCGACCGGGACGGAAGCGGCACTCCTGACGGAGCGGACACTCAGCGGCCGGGGGAGGGCATCGCGGTCACCGGTGTCCCCCCGGTCGCCCGGCCCAGCAGGGTCAGCTGGACGTTCCCGGGGCCGGACAGCGTGGTGAACTCCGAGAGGACCGCCAGGGCGAGCGTGTTGGTGCCCCGGGTGCGCAGGATCCCGTTCGGAAGGACGAAGGTGTGCTGCGGGCCGACGTTGTTGATGTACTGGCCCATGTTCCAGCCGTTGAGGAAGATCTGCGCCCGGTAGGCCCGGTACGGGTCGTCCTGCAGGGTCAGGCCGACCGAGGCGTCGATGTCGGCCGGCACGGACAGCCGGAACGTCGTCCGGTACCAGGTCACGCCCTGCCGCCGCTCGGCCCGCGGGAAGGTCACCGCCTCCCAGTCCCGGTCGGGGAAGCCGGGCAGGTGCCAGCCCTCCCGCTCGCCGTACAGGCCGCCGTTGTTCATCGGCCCGCGCACCGGGTCCGGCGCCGCCTCGCCCTGGATGCGCCACGTCACCTCGGGCGAGGCTCCCTTGAAGAGGGCCGCGGTCAGCCCACGGGCCGCCTTGTGGGTGTCGAGCGACTTGCCGTCCATGTCGCGCTGCATCCGCCGGACGAGGACCGACAGCACGTGCCGGCCGGGCGTGCGCAGCCGCTCCCGCACGGGGAAGGCTGCGGTGGCGTCCCAGCTGCCCTTCCTGGCCGTGGTGTCCTTGTCCGGCACCGGCATCCGGTGGGTGCCCAGCGGCTCCCCGTCCAGCCACGCCATCAGCAGGCCCTGCGTACCGGTGCTGTAGGCGAGCGAGACCTCCTCGATGCCGGAGGCGTCCGTGAACGTCCCCCGGTACCAGACGTCCCCGTAGTGGAAGCCGTAGTCGTCGGCGAACAGCACCGGCCGGCCCTTCGGGACCGGGGTGACGCTGTACGAGGACGTCCTGTCGGCGACCTTCCAGGAGGAGTCGTCGAAGTTCGGCCCGGCCTCCGGGTTCTCGGTCCGCACCCGCCAGCCGCCCAGCGCGGGCAGCTGCACCTCGGGCGCGGCGGGCAGCATCCCGGTGGTCATCAGGCTGCCGGACATCGTCACCCGGGTCGGCACCGTGCGGCCGTTCCACACCAGGCTCGCGATCCCGCGCGGCCCCCACACCTCGATGCTGGTCGTCCCGGTGATGTCACCGGTCAGATGCACCTCGGAGCCGCGCAGCTCGGCGTGGCGCAGCAGGGCCGGGCCGTACACCAGCAGGGCGCCGGACGGGGTGTCGTACGGGAAGATCCGCACGGAGGTGGCGTCGTTGGCGAAGAGCAGCAGCAGCGGGGTGTCGCTCTCCCCCTTCTCGACCATCACGCGGGTGAGACCGCCCACCCCGAGGGGCGCGTTGACGTGCAGTTCGTTGCTGTCGTACGCCCACGCGGCCTCCGCGTCGAGCCGGGTGACGACGGGCTCCTCGGGGCACTTCAGGACCAGGTCCGCCATGTCGCCGTAGCGCCCCGTGAACGCCGCGATGTCCTGCCGCCCGACCGTCATGCACAGCATGGGCTGGGCGGTGCAGTGCTTCAGCGTCCGATCGCCGAGCGGGAGTCCGGTGGTCAGCATGCGGGCGTCACGCGCGGGCACGGTGATCGGCAGCCGCCCCGCGTCCGTGGGCAGGTCGGTGGTGACCTGCTCGCTCCCGTCGTTGCGGGCCACGTACACATGGGTGCCGGTGTCCGGGTTGGTCAGGTGGTAGACCTTCAGCCCCGGCGCCTTCACCTCCGCCGCCCGGTCGAGGCGGGCGAAGTCGGGAACACGTTGCAGCAGATGCCCGAGCGTGTGCATCGGCGCGATCTTCTCGGTGACGTTGCGGCCCTCGTCGATCGCCGCCCCGTAGTCGTACGACGTGTAGACGACGGGCGCGGGCAGCCAGCCCCACGACGTCCCGCCGAAGGTCATGTACACGTTGTGCAGGGTGAGGCCGTTGGCGAGATTGGTCAGGTAGAAGCGGCGCTCGTAGGCCGAGTCCCGGGTGCGCCGCGACTCGGCGTACCCCTTGCCGTCGAACCAGGCCCCGCCCCACGGGTCGAACCAGCCGCCCCCGAACTCGGGCACGAACCCGGGCGTGCGCGGCGAGGCGGTGGCCCCGCCGGTGAGCCCGCCGGGCCCGAAGTGTCCCCAGTCCGGCGGCGTCTGCGTCGGCGACGGATACCCGTCGAAGCCGTACAGCCAGCCGCCCCTCTCGCCGCCGGTGTCGAAGGAGCCCGGCGTCCAGTGGCCGTTGCGGCCCTTGTCGTTGTGGAAGAGGGGTACGTCGATCCCGTCGGCCCGGACCTTCTTGTACAAGTGGGACATGTAGTCCCGTCCGGTTGCCTCGTGGACGTGGGCGTCGTACTCGTTCTCGATCTGGTAGAGCAGGATCGTGCCCTTGCCCTGGGTGAACAGGTGCCGGCGGGCGATCCGGTTCACCTGGGTCAGCCACTCGTCCACGTGTGCCAGGTAGGCGGGGTCGGCGGTGCGCGCCGTCCCCTTCGTCGCGGTCAGCCAGCCCGGGAAGCCGCCGCCGTCGACCTCGGCGTTGATGTACGGGCCGGGCCGCAGGATCACGTACAGCCCGGTCTCGGCGGCCATGCGCAGGAACAGGTCGAGATCCCGGATACCGGAGAAGTCGTACTGCCCCGGCGCGGGCGAGTGGTAGTTCCACGCCACGTAGATGCTCACGGCGTTGTACCCGTGCGCCCGCATCTTCTGCAGCACGTCCCGCCACAGGGAGGGGCTGGGCAGCCGGAAGGGATGCATCTCGCCGGACCACACGACCAGCCGCCGCCCGTCGACCAGCAGCGAGTACTGGTCGTACCCGATGGTGTGATGCTCCCCGTCGACGCGCGGCGGGGCGGGCGCCGGGCCGGTCGGCACACTGTGCGCGGCGTAGGCCGATGAGGCCCCGGGGCCGCCGCTGCCGCCCAGGGCGAAGCCGAGCGCGGCCGAGCCGGCCAGGGCACTGAAGGTACGTCTGCTGAGCGCCAAGGTGGATCCTCCCGGGCGATCTTACGGGGGCGCGGTCCGGCCATTGTCCATGGAGATACGCCCCACAATGGACCCATGAGGATCTCGGCACGGGCGGATTACGCGGTACGGGCGGTGCTGGAGCTGGCCGTACGCCAGAGCGACGGCCCGGTGAAGGCAGAGGAAATCGCCGCCGTACAGGACATTCCGCACAAGTTTTTGGAAGGCATCCTGGGCGATCTCCGACGGGCCGGAATCGTCGACAGTCGGCGTGGCGGGGGCGGCGGCTACCGGCTGGCCCGGCCCGCCGCCGCGATCACTGTGGCGGACGTCATCCGTGGGGTGGACGGCCCGATCGTGTCGGTACGCGGCGAACGCCCGACGGGCCTGTCGTACACGGGAACCGCACAGCCGCTGCTGCCCCTGTGGATCGCCCTGCGCGCCAACGTGCGCCGCATCCTGGAGGGCGTCACCATCGCCGACCTGGCGGCGGACGCCCTGCCGGAGCCGGTCCGCACACTGGCGGCGGAACCGGCGGCCTGGGAGAACCCGTGATCCCTCGGCGGGGGTCCGCCTCGTCGAGCTCGGAGGACCAGCGGGACCGGGCGGTGTCGTAGTGCACGGGGCCGAGGCGGAACCGGGTGAGATCGAGGGCGAGAAGCTGCTGGTAGGCCTCCTGGGGCAGGCCGGGGTCCAGCACGATGCGGAGGCTGCTGTCCGGGTCCTGGAGGACCAGCGGGCCGGGCGTTTCCTCGCTGGGCCTGCGCAGGGCCCGGACGGCTTCCTGGGGGCGGCGGCAGGCGTCGTCGGCGGCCTTCTCGGCGAGCGCCTGCAGGAAGGTGTGCAGGGGGACGGAGACCAGGAGCCAATCGCCCGCCGCGTCCTGGTCACCGGCCCGGGGCCCGTCGGCCGGGGTGTGAACAGCCCGAAGTGAATGGCCGGAGTTCGCCCTCCCGGGTCGGCACGGGGCTTCCTACGATTCCCTCGCCTCCCCCTCCTTCACAGTTTCCGCACAGATCCTTCAAAGTTGAACGGACGGATCGGAGGCCGAAACCCCCCACTCGACAACCGGGAGAGACCATGGCTGGTGGACTCTTGCTGAGCGGTGCCTTAGCCGCTCTGCTCACCACCGCGATACCCGCTTCGACCTCCTCGTCCCCCGTCTTCGACGACCCGCCACCGGACAAGATCGTCATCGACGTCGCCACGGTGAACGGCTCGGGCTGTCCCGCGGGAACGGCCGCAGTCGCCGTGTCCCCGGACAACACCGCCTTCACGGTGACCTACAGCAACTACCTGGCCCAGGCCGGCGGCAACTCCGATCCCACGGCCTTCCGCAAGAACTGCCAGCTCAACCTGGTCGTCCACGTCCCGCAGGGCTTCACCTACGCGGTCGCCAGCGCGGACTACCGGGGCTTCCTCTCGCTCCAGCCGGGCGCGTCCGCCACCCAGAAGGCGTCGTACTACTTCCAGGGCTCCTCGAACACGGCGTCCAGGACCCACCCCTTCAGCGGCGCCTACAACGACGACTGGCAGGCCACCGACAGCACCGACTGGGCCCAACTGGTCTGGTCCCCCTGCGGAGTGCTGCGCAACTTCAACATCAACACCGAGTTGCGGGTGAATGCGGGCAGCACCTCACCGGGCAAGGTCAGCTTCATGACGATGGACTCGACCGACGGGGACATCAGCACGGTGTACCACCTCGCGTGGAAGCAGTGCCCGAGCAAGTGACCTAGCCGATCACTGCCGTGGCGCGTCGAACTCCCGGGAGACCACTTCGACGCGCCCGGTGGCGGAATCGGACCGTACGGTGTCCAGGCCCATGCGCTCCAGTTCGGCGATCGTCGCCGCGTGCGTGGTGGTGTTCAGGGCGAGCAGGCCCACCTGAGGAGCGCCGTCGGGAAGCACGACGTCCTCGGCGAGCAGTGTCTCCATCAGCCGGTGCGCGGAGGCCGACGGCAGCGGCTCGTCCACGGCCACGTGCAGCATCAGATGCTCGAAGCCGGTGTCCATGCGCCGCGCCTGCGACACCCAGACCGTACGGACGGCCGGGAACCGGCCCACCCGTTGGGCGAGGGCATCCCGCAGCGCCACCGCGACGGGATGTGCCGACCAGGTGAGCTTCAGCTCCTGCCCTCCCACCTGCTGACCCCGCTCGCGCAGCGTCTGGGACAGCAGCGGCAGCGGCACCCGCGCCCAGTTCGTGGCCGAGTGGAGCGCAAGGACGGCGACCCCGGTCTGCTGGGAGATGTCCAGCAGCCGCAGGGCGTCGCAGTGGACCGCTCCGGCGGCCTGCGGCAACTGCTCGGCACAGCACGCCTCGCTGACGTAGCCGGGGAGGACGGGCGTGCCGTCCTCGCTGTTCTGCAGGAACAGCACGGAACCGTTCCCCTGCACGGGGACGTACACCCCGCGGTCCGCGAGAGCGGCGAGCAGTTGCTCCGACTCGGTCGCGGCGGCACCGCGATCGAGGATGTCGGCCAGGGTCCCGTTGATGGTCATGCCGGGGAGCATAGTGGCGGGGGATCGGGTCCCGAAGGTCACCTCGCGGCGTACGTGAGGAAGTCGGCCCAGGTGGTGGGGGAGAGGGCCGGCTGGGGCCCTGCCGGTACTTCGAGTCGCGGATGTGGATGATGGTGGGGCAGGTGGCGACCTCCGTGCAGTCGCCGTCGGCGCTGCTGTACGTGGACTCGTGCCGGTCCAGGGCGACTTCGACGCAGTCGTCGCCCTGCGAGCCGCTGTAACTGCTCACGGCTCGCGCGTAGGCCTCGGTCTGCAACAGCCCTGGTGCGAGTCGGCATTCGTAGGTGTAGGGGCTGATCGCTTCCGCGTCCAGCCGGGCCCATTGCCCGAACCAAGCCGCCAACCCCGGCTGCCGAGCCAAGTGCTCCGCCGCGCGCCTCGAGGCGCCTGTATTCCCCAACGCCTCCTCCGCCCGCTCCACGAACGCGGGATGCGGCATTCGCCTGCCCAACTCAACGCTCGCCGGCGTGGGTTTGGAGAACACGAGCCTTTGCTCCTCGCTGCCGCGGGGCGCGGACAGCTGCTCGTCGATGTCCTGGCCGACCGCTGGGAGGTGGTCGACCGTGACCCGCCGGGCAGGACCGTGCGCGCCGAGGTCGACCTGCCGCCGACGGGCGGTGGACGCGCAGTACTTACGTCCTCACAGTCGACTACTGTGAGTGTTTGCCACCTTCACGGGTGCCGCCGTCCCATGGGTTGACCTCCGATCGATCTGAGCAGCGTCTCTCGCTGATCGGGGCGCACGGGAGCGCAGACTGCGGGCCGGACTCCCTTCGTGCGCCGCCTGTTTCCCTTACTCAACGTGACGGCGCCTCTGATAGTTCTGTGCACGCAGTGTGACGACGACGGGTCGTCGCGACCTCTTGTGCCACGGGAGACGAGGGAGAGTCATGCCACTCGACACGGCGACAGCACCGGCGGCAGGCCCGGACGCAGGGTCGGCCCAGCAGCGGGGACAGCAGAGCCTCAGCACCGCGGCGGCACGCAATCTCGCCACCACCACCAAGTCCGAGCCCCAGATGCAGGGCATCAGCTCCCGCTGGGCGACCCGCATGCTGCCGTGGGTGAACGTGCCCGGAGCGACCTACCGGGTCAACCGGCGGATGTCGTACACCGTCGGCGACGGCCGGGTGTCCTTCGTGAAGACCGGCTCGAAGGTCCAGGTCGTCCCCGCCGAACTGGGCGAACTGCCGCTGCTGCGCGGCTTCTGCGACAGCGACGTGCTCGGCGCGCTGGCCGACAGGTTCGTGCAGAAGGAGTTCGCGCCGGGCCAGATCATCGTGCACGAGGGCCGCAAGGCCGACCACGTGTACCTGATCGCGCACGGCAAGGTCGAGAAGATCGGCGAGGGACCGTACGGCGACGAGACCGTGATCGGGCTGCTGGCCGACGGGGACACGTTCGGCGGCCGGCTGCTGGCCGGACAGGCCAAGAAGTGGGACTTCACGGCCCGCGCGGCGACCCCGGCCACGGTGCTCGCGCTGCCGCTGACGGCGTACAAGACGGTCGCCGACCGCCACGAGGCGCTGCGGACGCACGTGCAGCAGATCAGTTCCAACGGGCACCGCAAGCTGAACCGCTCGGGCGAGGCGGCGATCGTGCTCAGCTCGGGGCACGTGGGCGAGGAGACCCTGCCGCAGACCTTCGCCGACTACGAACTCGCGCCGCGCGAGTACGAGCTGAGCGTGGCGCAGACCGTGCTGAGGGTGCACAGCAGGGTCGCCGACCTCTACAACGAGCCGATGAACCAGACGCAGCAGCAGCTGCGCCTGACCATCGAGGCCCTGCGCGAGCGGCAGGAGCACGAGCTGGTCAACAACCCGGAGTTCGGCCTGCTCCACAACGCCGACTTCGACCAGCGGATCTCCACCTACTCGGGTCCGCCGACCCCGGACGACCTGGACGAGCTGCTGAGCATGCGGCGCAAGACCCGCTGTTTCCTCGCCCACCCCAAGGCGATCGCCGCCTTCGGGCGCCAGTGCAACAAGCGGGGCATCTACTTCGGCGGCGTCGAACTGCACGGCAACCACCTGCCCGCCTGGCGCGGGGTGCCGCTGCTGCCGTGCGGCAAGATCCCGATCAGCGAGCAGGGCACGTCGTCGATCATCGCCATGCGCACCGGTGAGGACGACCAGGGTGTGGTCGGCCTGTACCAGACCGGGATCCCGGACGAGGTGGAGCCGGGCCTGAACGTGCGGTTCATGGGCATCGACGAGAAGGCGATCATCTCCTACCTGGTCAGCACCTACTACTCGGCGGCCGTGCTGGTGCCCGACGCCCTCGGCGTCCTGGAGAACGTCGAGATCGCCCGTACCAACGGGAGCTGACGGCGGTGTCGCTGATCTCCCGGGTCACGGCGCCCGCCGCGGCCCATGACGTGGCGGGGCTGGTGCGCGCCCTGCTGTCGGGCCCGCCGGGGCCGGTACGGGGGCCGTTCGGCGGGCCTCAGCCGCGCGGGCCGAGACTGCCCGCGGGGCCGACCGGGCCGGGCACCTCCGCCGCCCGCACCGCCGCACCGCCCCTCCCACGGCGTCTGCCGCTCCCGCTGCCGCCTGCGGCGACCGGCCGGCCTCCCGCGCCACCCCGGCCTTGCGGGGCCGTACTGCCTTCCGGCCCCACCGGGCTGGGCACCTCGGCAGCGTCCCTCGGTAGCGCGGCAGCGCTCCGCCGGGCGGTGGACCCGGTGTCCGACCCCGCCCCCGGCCTCCACTGCCCGCCCGCCGTGCGGGACGACCCCGCGCTGGGCGAGACCGTCACCGCGGGCCTGGTCGAGTGGGCCGAGGAGATCGGGATCTACCCGGGGCAGCTCGACAAGATCCGCACGGCCGACTTCGGCCGGCTGATCATGCTGGCGCATCCGGAGTCCGACGAACCCGACCGGCTGCTCGCGGCGGCCAAGTGCGCGCTGTCGGAATGGGCCGTGGACGACCACTGGGTGGACGGCGACGCGGCCGAGGCCCGCCACGACCTGCTCGGCAGACGGCTGGCGATCGCCCACTCGGTGGTCGACCAGGCACATCTGCCCCTCGTCCACGCCCCCCGGCTCGAAGCGGTCGTACGGGCGGATCCGGTCATGCGGGCCCTGCGCGACTGCCTGCACAACCTGGGCGCGTACGCGACCACTTCACAGGTGCGCCGGCTCCGCCACGAGCTGGCCATCATGTTCGTCGCCTACGGCCAGGAGGGCTACTGGCACACCGCCGGGCACACCCCGCCCGTGTGGGAGTTCCTGATGCACCGGCACGAGAACAGCTTCGTGCCGTGCATGGTGCTCGTCGACGCGGTCGCCGGATACGAGATCCCCTACGGCGAGTTCGCCGACCCCCGGGTACGGCGCGCGTTCACCATGGCGGGCACGGCGAGCGTGATCGTCAACGATCTCTACTCCATGGGCAAGGAGGACCCGACGGACTTCAGCCTGCCCCGGCTGATCGCCGGCGAGGACGGCTGCTCCCTCGAAGAGGCCGTCGAGCGCACCGTCGGGATCCACAACGAGCTGATGCACACCTTCGAGGCGGAGGCGGCCGCCCTCTGCCTGACCGGCTCCCCGGAGCTGCGCCGCTTCCTCGCCGGAACCTGGGCCTGGCTCGGCGGCAACCGCGAGTGGCACGCGGGCAGCGCCCGCTACAGCCCCTTGACGGCGAGGGCGTAGAAGCGGGTCGTCTGCTGGGAGTTGTCGTTGTCGTCCGTGACGGTCGCCCGGCACTTCGCCGCAGGCACATGCCACCCGTCCGGCAGGGACCGACTCCTGCTACCCCGCCTGTCCCATCCCTGCCGCGTTGGGCCAGCTCTGGGCGTTGGGCCAGCCGGTCGCCGGGGCCGGGGTCAGACCGGGGGCCGGGGTTCCCGGTGCGGTCATGCCGCGCACCTGTGCGGCGGTGAGGCCTCCGCGGGCCGGCACGCCCGGAGGGGTGGGACCGGCCACGGCGGCCGGAGCCGGAACAGGGACGGGGGGAGGGGCTGGGGCAGGGGCGGGAAATGGGGCGACAGGTGTCGGCGGGACCGGTGCCGGGGCGGGTATCGGCGCGGGGGCCGGCACCGGGACCATCGGGGCGGCTGCAGGGGCCATCGGAACGGGTGCAGGGGCCACCGGAATTGCTGCCGGGACAGGAGCCGCCATCGCAGCCGGAGCCGGTACCGGCGCCGGAGTCGATACCGGAGTCGGCATCGGCGCCACCGGCTGCTGCATCGGGAGCGCCTGGGCTGCCGCCGGCATCGGCATCCCGCCGCCGGGTGGGGGTACGGCGGCGGGGAGCGGCATGCCGGTGCCGGCGGCCGGGGCGGGCGCGGCCGCGGTGAGGCGCAGGCCGGACCCGTTGGTCTCGCTCATCAGCCGGTCAACGGCCGCCGTACCCGAGCTGTAGCTGGTCCCGGTACTCAGCCCGGGTACGGCGGCTCCCCTCCTGGACCCGTAGAGCACCTGCTCCAGGCCGGACACCAGGCGACGCACGTCGACCTGGGGGCGCACCACGAGTCTCAGGAAGCGGCTGGACGAACCGATCTTGTTGCCGCACTCGCGGACCAGGATCCGGTGCTCGGTGAGCAGCCGGTCCCGGACCACTGTGCCTTCGGCGCCGACGGGCAGGCGCACGAACAGGAAGTTGCCCTGGGAGGGGTAGACCGTCAGGCCGGGCAGGGCCGAGAGATGGCTGGCCATCTCCAGGCGGTCGCGGCGCACCTGCATCAGGCTCTGCGCGTACTCCGCGCCGTGCTCCTTCAGCATGAACACCACGTGCTCGGCGAAGGAGTTGAGGTTCCACTTCGGCAGCATCGAGCGGACCCGGCCGGCCAGGGCCGGGTTCGCCACCAGATAGCCGAAGCGTATGCCGTGCAGGCCGAAGTTCTTGCCGAGGCTGCGCAGGACGACGACGTTGGGCCTCAGCATCGCCTCCTGGACGACGCTCGGCTCGGCCTCCGCGTCGGCGAACTCCAGGAACGACTCGTCCACGATCACCAGGTCAAGGTCCGCCATGGCGTCCATGAACTGCACGACGGACTGCTTGCGCAGATAGCCCCCGTCCGGGTTGTTCGGGTTGCAGATCACCGCCACCCGCGTCCCCCGTGTCCGGATGAAGTCCGCGTACTGGGCGAGGTCCAGCGCGAAGCCGTTCGCCTCCTGGAGCGGGAACATGTCGACCCGCTTGCCGGTCTCCATCGGCTGGTCCGTCCAGCGGCCGAAGGTGGGGACGGGGACGGCCAGGGACTCGCGGACCAGCAGGTGGTCGATCCAGGTGATGAGTTCCGTCGAGCCGTTGCCCATCGCCACGCACTGCGGGGGCAGCTGGAGCAGGCTGCACAGCTCGGCGGTGATGGTGTCGGCGCCGCTCGGGTAGTACGTGACGATCTCGCGCAACCGGGCCGCCATCTCCTCGAACATGGCGGTGGTCGGGAAGTAGGGGTTGCACGGGATGCAGAAGTCCACCGGGCCCGACCCGTCGCTCTCCCGCGTCAGCGCCGCCATCGAAGGGCTGTGCGCGGCGGTGTTGCGGAACAACGAGGTGACGTTGTCAGGCAAGGGAACCTCCGTCCAAGGGTGGCCCGTGC
>NZ_JBFAET010000251.1:0-11083 GCF_040642095.1 Streptomyces sp. NPDC020362 | reverse complement strand
ACTCCTGGTCCGACGACGCCGCCCGCTGGGACTCCATGCCTGACGCGGAGCGCTACCTCTACGCCCTGCGCAACCTCCAGGCCGTGCACGGCCGGCGCATCGAGGTGTTCTTCACCGGCCGGGGCGCCACCCAGAGCTGGGCCCGCGACCCGTACGCCTTCGGCGAGGCCGCCATCTACACCGCGCACCAGATGACCAGCTTCCACCTGGACGTCTCCCGGCCCGAGGGCCCGGTGCACTTCGCCGGCGAGCACACGTCCCTCAAGCACGCCTGGATCGAGGGCGCCCTGGAGAGCGCCGTCCGCGCCGCCCTCGCCGTCCATCAGGCCCCACCGGTCACCGACAGGAAAGATTCGGAGCAGGACGTCTCGGGTGCGGACCGGGAAGGGGAGTCCTCGTGAGCACGATCACCCCTGCATGCACGGTCGCCCGCTATCTCGCGCTGCGGCTGGCCGAGTTGGGCATCACCCATCTGTTCGGCGTCCCCGGCAACCACCTCGGCCCGTTCCTCACCACCCTGCGGGCCGAGGGCGACATCGAGTGGGTCGGCACTCCGACCGAGGGCGGCGCGGGCCAGGCCGCCGACGCCTACGCCCGCATCCACGGCGTGGGCGCGGCGGCGGTGACGTACAGCGTGGGCGCGTTCAATCTGCTCAACGCCTGCGGCGGCGCCTACGTCGAGCAGGTCCCGCTCATCGCCGTCAACGCCTGCCCGCCGTACGAGCAGTGGCAGAACTTCCGCGCCGTCGGGCTGCTCACCTCGCACATGAGCCCTCGTGCCGAGAGCAACCTGGACGTCTACCGGCAGGTCACCGTGGACGCACAGGTCATCTCCCACCCGGGCCTGGCGCCCGCCCAGATCGACGCAGCGCTCACCACGTGCGTCTCCGAGCGCAGGCCGGTCTACCTGGAGGTCATGGAAGACCTGTGGGACGAGCCCTGCCCCGAGCCGACGGAGCCGATCGTCCGCCGCGAACGGCCTTTCAGCGAGCGCAACCAGAGCATGCTGGACCAGGCCGTGCACGCGATCCTCACCCTGATCGAGGAGCACCCCGGCCCGGACGGCAGGCCCCGCCCGATCGTGTGGGCCGGCGAGGAGATCGACCGGTACCGGCTCGGCGGGGAACTCATCGACCTGGCGGAGGCCACCGGCGTACCGTTCTGCACGACCGTCGGCGCCAAGGCCGTCGTGGACGAGGACCTGCCGCAGTTCCACGGCGTCTACAACGGCAAGGCCAGTCACCCCGACGTGCACGCGATCTTCAAGGACTGGGCCACCTGCCGGATCGGGCTCGGGGCCTGGTCCACGTCGAAGAACCTCGACGGTGAGCAGAGCGTCGGCACCGACTGGGTGATGGCGGCGCACGGCGGCGTCAGCGTCGGTACCACCTACTTCCCCGACGTCCAGCTCGCCCAGTTGCTGCCCGCCGTCCAGGACGCGCTGGTGAAGACCTACGGCTCCGAGGGCCTGTCCGCCGACTACTACGCCGAGTCCTACAGCTACCGGGGAGCGCGGGACGACCATCCCGCCGGCCTGGCGCAGTACCGCGCCTCGCTGAGCGTCGGCGGTGCGCGGTCCCGGGACGCCGAACGGCTCACGTACGACGGCGTGTTCGACCGGGTCAACCACTTCCTGGGCCAGGAGACCACAGACGACTGGACGGTCGTGTCCGACGCCGCCTTCTCCCTCATCGGCTCGATGAACCTGTCCCTGTCCACGGGCGGCTTCCTGTCCCAGATCAGCTGGCTGTCCATCGGCTGGTCGGTCGGCGCGGCCACCGGCGCCGCGCTCGCCCCGGAACGCGAGGGCGCCCGCCCGATGGTGTTCGTCGGCGACGGCGCCTTCCAGGAGACCTGCCAGGAGATCTCCACCCACACCCGGCTCGGGCTGCGCTCGGTGGTGTTCGTCCTGGACAACGGGTCTTTCTACGGCATCGAGCAGATGCTGGTGCACCCGGCCTACTTCGCCGGACAGGACCCCGCCGGGCCGGACTTCTACAACGTCCTGCACCCTTGGCACTACGACCGCCTCGCGGCCGTCTTCGCCGGCAAGGACACCCCGGCGACCGGCCTCACCGTCACCCGCCCCGCGGAGCTGGACGACCTGCTGGCCCGCCTCGGCGACCCGCGCGACCCGGTCAACGCCGGACCCCTCCTGGTCCGCGTCCGCCTGCACCGGCACGACTATCCGCGGGCCATGGCGTACAAGGTGCCGAAAACCTCGTGACAGAAACTCTCGTAACAGAAGATCCCGAATTCCGAGGGGGAAAGAAATGGCTGATCTGAACGTGCTGATCGCCTTCGACGCGGCCACGATCGTCGAGCAGAATCCGGGCGCGTCGCGGAATCCCGACGCGCCGACCTACGTCGACCAGAGCCTGATCTACATGACGACGCGGCACGACCACATCGTCGGCACTTCGGGCGCCGAGCTGAACCTGCGGGCCGAGCCCGGGGACACCATCCGGTGGCGGGAGACGACGGTGTCGCTGGGCAGCGACTACAAGGCGCTGCTGTACCGGTACGTGAGCAGCGACCGCGACCACACACTCATCAGGACGCCGGAAATCGAGGTGGTCGACGGCGTCTATCCGCTGCCGAGGGAGGGCACCGAGGGCACCCCGGATTTCGTGACGCAGAAATACCAGGACCACTACTGGCGCACCACGGTGAAGAGCGTCGGCAAGGTCGTGTACCACTTCTACTTCCAGATCCTCGACCGGCACCGGCAGTTGAAGGGGTACTTCCAGTGGGACCCCTTCATCACCATCGAGGACTCCTGACGGTCCGGCCGTGACGGGCGGCGGCGCGGTCACCGCCGCCGCCCTTCGCGGTGCCCGGCCTGCCGCGCTGCACGGTACCGTCGGGTCATGGCTCGCCAGGAGGGGAATCACGCGACTCTCGGTATCCCGCGCGCCGATGATCCCGGGCAGGTACGCACCGAGCGCTTCGCATACGGGAGGTCGCGGGGTCGACGGCGGCGATGAGAAAGCGGTCGCGTTCGTCGTGCCGGTCCACGTAAGTTCTTCGGGTGTGCGTTATGCGCGTTCTGTGCGTTGCAGCTTCTGGCCGTTCCCGATGCCTGGCTGACCGCGACAGGGAGTCACGCCAGGTCCAGTAGTCCCTTGTGCGAGCCCCCGAAGCCCTGATGTTCGTCGACCAGGTGGATCTCGAGGATCCAGTGGGCCTGCCACCCTCCTTGGACAGTGCGGCGCAGAGGCTGGTCGTTGTCCGGGCAGAGGAACGAACCCGCCTGCGCACTGTGGGAGGTCACGGTTGGTGGTGATCCGACCAGGCGGCCGACGTGCCATCCCCCGAGGGTCCGGCCCGCTTTGGCGACGATGGCCTGGACCTCGGCATGCAGGTGCCTGCCAGTGATACCGGAGTCCGCGTGGAACGCCTCGCGACCGGCGGCGAACACCTCCGGCAGGTCCTCGACGAGGCTGTGCTTGCACGCGTCGTCGCCGAAGGCCACGGTGCGGGCGAAGTCCGTTTCGTAATCGGCAAGGACTGGACCGAGGTCGGCGACCACGATGTCGTCCTCGCCGATGACGCGGTCGGGCGAGCCCTGTTCGTGTGGGAGCGCCGTGTGGGGGCCGGAGCGGACGAGCGGCCTGGGCTGCGGCGGGGCTGTGCCGAACGCCTGCCTCGCCAGCTCCCCGATCCGGTTGCCGACCTCGCGTTCACTGCTGCGCGGTGCGATCAGGCCGCGGGCCATGACGTCGGCGAACAGAGCCTGCGCCATCCGCTGTGCCTCCACCAGCCCAAGGGCTCGCAGCCGCTCGTCCATCCGGTCGGGTCCTGCCATCGTGCCGTTCCTCTTCTTCCTCTTGCTCCGCCTACGGGGCTGAGCGCACGATCACGAGCGACCCTTCGTACGTCGGCCGACCGCGCAGGTGGCCGAATTCCTCGTCCCAGGCCCCGGATTCCAGGTCGTGGCGCAGGGTCTGGTCGAACCGCTCGCGGGCGTGGTCGTCGACGAAGCTCCAGGCCGAACACGCCTGGCGGGCGGCAGGGTCGAGGAGCATCTCGGGGCGTCCGTAGTACGCCTCGTTGAACCCGTCGGTGCAGTCCAGGGGGATGGGCACGGTCCGGACGGTGCTGGTGCCGCCCAGTGCCGTGGCCAGCTCCTCGATGGGCGGGTAGCGGCGGGCCTCGGTGTCCAGCACCTCGGGCGCGTACCGGTACAGCCAGAAGTGCCGCACCATGGCGGGATCGCAGGTCAGGATGACCACAGGCCCGTTGGTCACGCGCCGCATCTCGCGCAGTCCGGCCCTGAAGTCGGACCACTGGTGCACGCTGAACAGCGTCATCGCCGCGTCGAACCCGCCGTCGGCAAAAGGCAGATCCTCAGCCACGGCATCGATCGCAGGAGCAAGCTGCGTCGGCCGCTGGGCGCGCATCGACTCCGAGGGCTCGACCGCCGTCACCGAACGCGCCGCGCCCTCGTACGAGCCGGAGCCGGCGCCGACGTTGAGCACCCTCCGGGCGTCGCCCACGGCCCCGGCGACGAACCGGGCGATCCGGTCGTCCGGCCGACGGTAGGAGGAGTATCCGGAGCCGATGGCGCCGTAGTCGACGTCGCCGGCGCTGCCGTCCTGGGCGCGTGTGGTCATGGGGTCTACCTCGCCTCGTGAGCAGGAACAGGGGAAAGGATCCCCACAAGCCCATCGGTTGTGCCGATCGGGGCGTGGGGCATGGGTGCGCTACGACCAGAGCTGGAACCGCTGCCAGCCGTCTCCGGCCCGCTCGTAGCGCAACCGGGTGTGAATGCGGCTCTTCGCTGCCTGCCAGAACTCCACCTCGGCCGGTGCGAGGGTGTACAGGGTCCAGGCGGAGTCGACGAGCGAGGGCTCCTTGTCGATCAGGGCCAGGGACTTCGCCAGGTCATGGTCGCGTTCGTCGGTGTTCGTCAGGTACTGGCTCTGACGGGCCAGCAGGGACTCGGCGCGGGCGGTCGCCGACCGGCCGAGGAAGTCGGCGGCGCTGTCCTGCGCGGAGCCTTGAGTCACGGGCCCGCGCAGGCGCACCTGCCGGCCGTGCTCGGGCCAGTAGAAGGTGAGTGCGGCCCGCGGATGGACGGCCAGTTGGCGTGCCTCGGGGCTGAGGCGGTGGCCGGCGAACTGCCACCCCGAGGCGTCCACACCTTTGAGGATGAGCACGCGTGCGTCAGGGGCACCGGCCTCGTCGACCGTGGACAGGGTCATCGCGTGCGGATCGCGCAGCCCGTCCGCCACGGCGTCGGACAGCCAGAACAGGAACAGGCGCACGGGATCGGCCGGAGCCTGCTCGGGCTCGAACTCCGGGAGCGGTCCGGCGAACACCTCGATGCCGCGCAGCCACCCCCGGACAGTGGTGCCGTCATCTCCGTCTTCCACTGGGTCGCCTCCTCCACAGGACACCTTCCTGTCCCATCCTGCATCTGCGGCGGATCTTCGACAATCTCTTGGCAAATGCTGAGCTGATGACACGAAGTGCCTCGCGTGTGAGAACAGAGGTATTGGAGGTAGCGACAATGGGCCCCGGCAGGTCGCCCAGCCGAGCGGGGGGTGCGCGCCCGGTGCGGCAGAGGGAGGTTCTCGTGACGGTCGGGACGCCGGAGGCCCGGGCGGTCAGCGACCGTGTCCGGGACCTGCCGAACGAGTTGTTCGGGACCACCCCCGGCACTGGCACAGGCGGATCGTGCGGTCCGGGCCCAACACCCTCATGCCGTACAAGGAGAACCCGCCGGACCGGGTGATCGGCGCGAACGACATCGTGTTCGCCGACTTCGGGCCGATCTTCGAGGAGTACGAGGCGGGCTTCGGCCGGACCTTCGTCCTCGGCGACGACCCGGTCAAGCACCGGCTGCGCGACGATCTGCCCGAGGTCTTCAGAGCCGGCAAGCGGTACTTCGAAGACGATCCCGGGATCACGGGCGCTGCACTGCACGCCGAAGTCGCCCGACGTGCCGCCGAGGCGGGCTGGGAGCTGGGCGGCTGGCACGCCGGGCACCTGGTCGGCGAGTTCCCGCACGAGCGGATCGACGGCGCGGACGCCGAGTCGTACATCACCCCCGCCGATGACACCCCGCTGCGGCGCACCGACAAGGCGGGGCGCCGCTGTCACTGGATCCGGGAGATCCATCTGGTCGACCCTGAGCGGGGCTTCGGCGGGTTCTACGAGGAGCTGCTCACGCTCTGATCCGTCACGCCCGCGTCGCGCAACGCCAGCCACACCCGGTCGCGCGTGAAGGGCAGTTCGGTGAAGCGGACGCCGGTCGCGTCCCGCAGGGCGTTGGCGAAGGCGGGGGCGACCGGGTTGAAGGGGCTCTCGCTCATCGACTTCGCGCCCAGAGGGCCGATGGCATCAGCGGTTTCCATGAAGTGGACCTCGGTGCGCGGGACGTCGGCGTACTGGGGGAGCCGGTATCGGCGGAAGGCGGCCGTCTCGACCTGGCCGCGCGCGTCGATGCGGACGTTCTCGAAGAGCGTGGAGCCGAGGGCCTGCGCGATGCCGCCCTCGACCTGGCCGCGGCACTGCATCGGGTTCATGACCCTGCCCGCGTCGGCGGCGTGCACGCTGCGCAGGATACGGATCTCGCCGGTGCCGGGGTCGACCGCCACCTTGAACCACTGGGCGTTGAAGGCGACCGAGCGCGGGGTGCCGCCGAAGTGCCCGTCGGCGGTGACCTCGACGCCGACCGCGCGGGCGGCGGCGTACAGGTCCTTGAGGGTCAGGCGTCCGCCGGGATGCAGTACGGCCTCCTCCGCGAGCCGGCAGCCGGCGCGCGGGACACGCAGATGGGCGGCGCCGAAGTCGAGGAGCATGTCGGCGAGGGCGCGGGAGGCGCGCAGGGTGGCCTTGCCGGCGACCACGGTGCCGGTGGAGGCGAAGGCGCCGGTGTCGTGCCGTACGACGTCCGTGTCGGACTGGCGGATGGTGATCCGGTCTACGGTGGTGGCGAGTTCACCGGCTGCGATCTGCTTGTGCACGGTCGTGGTGCCGTTGCCGAACTCGGCGGTGCCCACGGCCAGATCGAAGGTGCCGTCGGGCAGCAGAGTGGCCTTGGCGTCGGCGATATGGCCGCCGGGCGGGCCGGTGGCGATCATCGCAAGGGCGGAGCCCTCGCCGACCAGCCAGCCTTTCGGAGCGGGTTGCCCGGCCCCGGTCTCCGCCTGTGCCCGGCGCACGATGCCGACGCACTGGTCGAGGCCGTAGCTCGCGATGTGCAGGTCCTCCTCGTGGCCGCCGGGGGTGATCATCGGCTCGTCCGGGCCGATGATGTTGCGCGCCTTGAACTCCAGCGGGTCCAGGCCCAGGCGGCGGGCCAGTTCGTCGAAGGCGGACTCGACGGCGAACATCACCTGGCCGAGGCCGTAGCCGCGGAAGGCGCCCGCCGGGACGTTGTGCGTGTACACCGAGTAGGCGTCGACCTTCTTGTTCAGGGCGCGGTAGATCGCCATGGACTCGCCGACGCTGTGGAACATCACGGCCGGGCCGTGGTTGCCGTACGCGCCCGTGTTCGCGACCACGCGCAGCTGGAGGGCGGTGAGGGTGCCGTCGCGGCGCGCGCCCGCCTTCAGATGGATGGTGAAGGGGTGCCGGGTGGTGGCGCCGTAGAACTGCTCGGCGCGCGTGTAGTCCAGTTTCACCGGGCGGCGCAGCCTGAGCACCGCCAGCGCGACGATGTCCTCGACCAGCATCTCCTGTTTGCCGCCGAAGCCGCCGCCGACCCTGCCTGCCATCACCCGGACCTGCTCCAGCGGCAGGTCGTACAACGCGCACAGGGCGCGGCGCGTGAGGAACGGGGTCTGCGAGCTGGTCCGCACGGTGAGGCGGCCGTCCTCGTCGAACCAGGCGACGGCTCCGTGCGTCTCCAGACTGGCGTGCTGCCCGCGCTGGGTGCGGAAGGTGTCCTCGTAGACGACGTCGGCCTCGGCGAAGCCGGCCTGGATGTCGCCGATCTCGCCGTGCGCCTCGCCCACCACATTGTTCTCGGGGCGGGAGATCCGGTGGATCTTCGCGTCCTTGTCGTGGACCACGGGCGCGCCGGGCCGCATGGCCTCCTCGGGGTCGAGGACGGCGGGCAGCACCTCGTAGGTCACCTCGATCCGGCGGCAGCCCTCTTCGGCCGCCCCCTCGCTGTCGGCGACTACGGCCGCGACGCGCTGGCCCATGTACCGGACGGTGTCGTCGAGGACGCGGGTGTCGTCCGGGTCCTCGTCGGGGTGCTCGTGGCGTGCCGTGGAGAAGTGCCGTTCCGGGGCGTCGTGGTGGGTGAACACGGCCTGGACGCCGGGGACGCGCAGAGCGGCGGAGGTGTCGATGGCGACGATGCGGGCGTGGGCGTGCGGGGAGCGCAGCAGCTTCATGTGCAGCAGGCCCTCGACCTCGATGTCGAAGGTGTAGCGGGCGGTCCCGGTCACGACCTGGGGCCCGGCCGGGGCGGGCAGGCTCCGGCCGACGGACTCGCCGGGCGCCGGCTCCTCCACGTTCTTCACCCCGCATACGGCGTCCTCGATGGCCCGGTAACCGGTGCACCGGCACAGGTTGCCCTTGAAAGCCCGCGGCAGGTCCGCCAGTTTGTCCTCGTCGAGGGCGGCCGTGGTCATCAGGAATCCGGCCGTGCAGAAGCCGCACTGGAAGCCCTGGGCGTCGAGGAACTTCTGCTGCACGGGATGGAGTTCGCCCTCGGGTGAGGCCAGGCCCTCCACCGTGGTGACCTGGTGGCCGTCGGCGCGGAAGGCGGGGTACAGGCAGCTGTGGACCGGCTTGCCGTCGACGTGGACCGTGCAGGCGCCGCAGTCGCCCTGGTCGCAGCCCTTCTTCACGCCGAACCAGCCGCGGTCGCGCAGATAGGTGCGCAGACACTGGCCTGGGCGGGGTTCCTCCTCGTGGGACCGGCCGTTGACCTCGACCTTCATCGTGCCTCCTGATGTGCCAACTCCCGGCGGATCTCGTCCGCGTATCGGTACGTCATGTGCCGCCGCCACTCGGGCAGCCCGTGGATGTCGTCGAACCACTCGTCGTCGGCGACGGCGGCGGCGATCGCCGTCCGCAGCCCCTCTGCCGTTGGCGGCAGCGGGAACCACAGCCGTATCGGCCGGACCGTCGAAGCGGTGAGCGTGACCGCGAGGGAGCCGTCAAGGGGGTCGAGCGTGCCGATGATCAGTACCCCGGAGCGGCCCAGCCCGTACAGCGACGCCTGCCGGAACGCCGTACGGCAGGCCAGGGTCCGGGCCGCAAGGGTGACGGACCGCAGCAGCTCGCCCTCCGCCAGCACCTTGCGGCCCGCCCCGGTGATGAAGTCGGCGACGCGCACCCGGCGGCGTGCGCCGTCCTGCGCGATCAGCAGGCACTCCCCGTCGAGAGCGGCCGTGAGGGAGATCATCGGGCCGGCCGGCAGACCGTTGCAGAGGTTCCCGCCGACGGTGGCCATGTTCCAGATCTTGAAGGAGGCGAGGAACGCCCGGCAGCACTGCTCGAAGAGCGGTCCCGCCTCGGCAGCAAGATCCTTCGCGAACCGGGACAGCTCGGCAATGGTGCAGGTGGCCGCGATCTCCAGGGAGCCGTCCGGGTGCTGCTGCACAGGGGTCCAGCCGGTGCGGCTGAGGTCGATCAGACGGCGAAGGTGCGGCTGCGGCTCGGAGAACAGATACGTGCCGCCGCCGAGCCAGCCGTCACCCGGCCGCCAGGGCGCCGGGTTCCGTGCGTCCCGGATCTCCATCACCGTGTTCAGGTCCATGACCGCCAGTGAAGCAACGCGATCCGGCCAAAACGACTGGTTCACAGCACGGAAACGACGTCTTGCCCGCCCCGATACTTGGTGAATCAACCAAGAGGCATACCGTTCATCTCATCTGGCACTTACGATGCGAAGACTCACATGCGCCTGGTGAATGTGAGATGCCGGGTGTCATGTACCGCCACCCGGCAGCCGTACGAGGAGCCGGAACCCATGCACGTCGAACACCTTCTGCAGGACGAATCCCTCGGCCTTCGCCTGCTCTGGGCCGAGGACGCACTGCTGAGGCATGAGATCAGCGGCGTCACCGTCACCGACCTGGAGGACCCGGCCCGTTTCGTCCGGCCCGACGAGGTCGTGCTCAGCGGACTCGTCTGGTGGAGCCCGGACGGGGGAAGGGGCAAGGCCGAACGCTTCGTCTCCGGGCTGAAGGACGCGGGCGCCGCCGCGCTGTTCGCCGGTGAGGAGACCCACGGTTCGGTGCCCGACGACCTGGTCGAGGCATGCGCACGGCATGGCGTCCCGGTCGCCGGCGTGCCGGCCCACGTGATGTTCCGCGAGATCACCGACACCGTGTACCTGCGGCAGTGGGGCGACCTCAGCCGCTACCACGCCCTGCCCGAACACGTGCGAGGCCGGCTGAACCGGCTGGTCGCACAGGACGCCGACCCGGCACCGATTCTCGCCGGCGCCTTCGAGCACCTCGACCGGACCGCGGCCTACCTCCTGACCCCTGCGGGCCGGACCGTCGCGGCCACGCCGGGCGCGGCCCCCCTCCCGGCGCACGAGGCTGCCACCCTGACCAGGAGCGACACTGGTGTGACGGTGCCCGTGGAGGCCGACGCGGTCACTCCCTACGAGCGCTGGTGGCTGCACCTGCCGGACGGTGCTGCCGCACCACCGCGCCTGCTGCACGAGATCACCGCCGTCCTGGGCCGCTGCCAGGAGGCGCTGACTCGCCGACGGGCCGCCGAGCACCAGAGGGCGGACGAACTCGGCAGGCTGCTGACCGCTCCTGAAACCGGTGACGTGGAGACCGTGGTGCGCGCCTGCGGTCTGCCGGCTCAGGGCCCGTACCGCGTGGTCGTGGCCGACAGCGGCGCCCGGCACGAGGGGCTGGCGGAGGGTGCACTGACGGAAGCGGTCGCGCACACGACGCCGACGTTCGCCGCCCTGGGACGCCTGCCCGACGGGACCGCATTCGCGGTCGTACCAGAGGATGCGGCCGCCGGTCTGGCCGAGGCCTGGCCGCTGGTGGCCGCCTGCGAGCCCGACTCCCTCCTGCACGGCGGGCTCGCCTCACCGGTCAGCGAGACGACCGGGCTGACGGGTGCCCTGGCAGAGGCCCGTTAAGCC
>NZ_JBFAET010000250.1:0-11184 GCF_040642095.1 Streptomyces sp. NPDC020362 | reverse complement strand
GCTCTTCCTTGGGGGGGCGCCGCCCCTGACACCCCCCTCACCCCGGGGGCGCCGGCCGGGGCCACCCGCCCGGGCCGTCCGCTTGCCGCCTGCGGGAGACCCGGGGAGGCACGGGGGCACGGGGAAGCCTGCGGGACGCCTGGGCGAGGCCTGCGGGACGCCCGTGGGCGGACGTGGCCCGAATGCGGCCAGGGTGCCGCTCAGGCCGGGCAGGCGTCGGGGCCGCCCTTGGCGAAGGCCGCCTTCGTGCAGTACGTGACGGTCGGGTAGCAGGTGCCCATCACCGCGGCCGGGGCCTGGCCGGGCGCGACGTTCTGGACGGCGTTGCGGAAGTCCCCGGCCGGGAGCGTGTTCCGAAGGAGCAGCAGGCCGGTGACGTCGGTGGGTCCCCCCAGTCGATCCATGTCACGCCATGGGCCACGGTCGCGTTGGCGGGGCGGTCCCGCCGGGTGGAGACCACGTAGGTGCAGCGCCCGTCCCTGTCCAGGGCCGTCCGGAAGTCCGCGGCACGGAGCTGACGGGATGGGGGGACGCGGCGCTGTGCGTGGTGGCGGCGAGGGTGTTGCCGCCCGAACCGGCCGCGGCCGAGGGCTTCGGCGTCACCCGGTAGCGGTGGTGCGCCGGATGCGTGCCCGCGTCCGGGACGGCGAACGGGTTCCTGCTCCCCAAACTGGGCGCGATCCGGAAGCCGGCGAGCGCATCGACGGGCGCCCCCTGGCCGTCGTACGACGTCAGCGAGGTGAAGCGGGCGGAAGGGTAGGTCCCCTCCACCACGATGCGGTCGCCCTTGCCCGGTTGGCAGGACGTCAGCCGGTAGGTCGCATGGGCCTCCGGGAAGGCGAGGTTCAGTCTGCCGGGCCTGACGACGGTCGGCCAGGCGCAGGAGACCGCGGGTGCGGCCCCGGCCCCTCCGGCACCGGCCGGGGCCCCGCCGCGGCTGTCGGCGTCACCAGCACGGCCGCGACCCCCAGCCACGCCGGGGCGGAGAGGGCCGGATGTCGCCAGGGAGCACGCAGCATGATGCCCCTCCGTCCAGGACTCGGTGCGAGCGGCGCGGCAAAGACGCCGGTTCGGCACGCGACGCCGGTTCAGAACGCGACAGGGAGGTGACGGGGACCGCGGAGCATGGCGTTGGTCCGGTAGGGCGGCGGGTCCTGCACCAGGGACGCGGCGCCGAGGCGGGGGAGCAGCGCACCGAGTGCGGTCTGGGCCTCGATGCGGGCGAGCGGCGCCCCGAAGCAGATGTGGACACCGCTGCAGAAGCCGAGATGCTCGTTGTCCGGGCGCGTGGGGTCGAACCGGTCCGGTTCGTGGAACCGCTTGGGATCACGGCTGCCCGACGCCAGCGCAACGATCACGGACGCGCCCTTGGGCAGGGTGGTGCCCGCGAAGTCCACATCGGCGAGAGGGATGCGCTCCCGCATGTGCACCGGGGGCTCGTAGCGCAGGAGTTCCTCCACCGCGCGCGGCAGCAGGTCGGGATCGTCGCGCAGCCGCTCCAGCTGGTCGGGCCGGCGCAGCAGGGTGAGGACGCCGTTGGTGATCAGGTTGACGGTGGTCTCGTGTCCGGCGATGAGCAGGAGTATGGCCGTCTCCGCGAGTTCCTCGGGGGTCAGCCGCTGGGCGGGGTCGGGTTCGTTGATGAAGGCGGAGAGCAGGTCGTCCGTCGGACTGCCGTGGCGCTGCTCGGCGAGGCCCAGCAGGTACCCGCCC
Organism: Streptomyces sp. NPDC020362; assembly: GCF_040642095.1. Lineage (NCBI taxonomy): Bacteria > Bacillati > Actinomycetota > Actinomycetes > Kitasatosporales > Streptomycetaceae > Streptomyces > Streptomyces sp. NPDC020362. The sequence goes on along the minus strand of NZ_JBFAET010000250.1, from coordinate 9,471 downwards.
ATCTCCTGCTGGGCCTGGACGGCCGCCTTCTGCCGCTGCCCGCTGTCCTCGCCGGATCCGATGTCGGCGGCCGCGACGAGGACGTCGGTCCACTCCCGGAACATCGGCTCGTCCTCGCGCGGGACGCCGAGCAGCCGGCAGATGACCGTGACGGGCAGGGGGTAGGCGAAGTCGTCGACGATGTCGACCTGTTCGCGGTCCCGGATCGACTCGATCAGTTCCCCGGTGATCCGGGCGATCTCGTCGCGCATCGCGTCGATCCGGCCGGGGCTGTGCGGCGGGCCGAACGGCCGCATGGCGAGCGTGCGCAGCCGGTGGTGCTCCGGGTCGTCGAGCCGCAGGAACGGCAGTCTCCGCGGCTCCTGCGGCGGCTCGGACGACGGGGCGACGAGGTTGCGCGGGTCCACGCTGATCCGCGGGTTGTGCAGCAGGGCGACGATCTCGTGGTAGGTGCCTACCAGATAACTGCCGTCCTGCTGCGGCACCACGGGACCGGCCTCCCGGAGTTCCGCGTACAGCGGCCAGGGGTCGGGGCGGTTGGCGTAGTCGGTGATCCGCTCCAGCAGGGTGTCGGCGGTCATGGCTGGGCTCCTCGTGGACGGGCGGGGCGACGGGTCACCCGGCGGGCCGCATCATGACCAGTCGGCGGTCCGGCAGGTGACCGGTGAGCGCGACGGTGGGGCCGTGGGAGAGCACGCTCGGATCCGGCACATCGGAAGGGATCGGGACCTCGGCCGCCGGCGGACGGTCGGAGGCACCGGCCACGGGCGGGAACGGCGCGGCGGTCTCGATCAGATCCTGGTAGTACTCCAGCGACTTGGCCATGTCGACGGTGACCGCGGCGGTCACGCGGCCGCGGTAGCCGTAGACCACCGCCAGCCGGCGGGCCTCCAGCGAGCCCTGGGCGACGACCACCTGGTCGGAGAAGGTGGGGACGCCCACGGACTTGATGTTGAGTCCGAACTGGCTCGACCAGAACGTCGGGACGGCGAGGTGCGGGCGCCGCAGCAGTTCCGGACTGACCATGTTGTGGGCGGCCACCTCGGCCTGCTCCACCGCGTTGCGCCAGTGCTCCAGCGACAGCAGCTGGTAGTCGAAGAGCGGGTGCGGGAAGCGCGAGACGTCGCCGGCCACGAAGACGCTGTCGGTGACCAGCCCGTACATGGTGAAGGCCCGGCATCCGGCGTCGCAGGCGATCCCGCGGGGACCGGCGGCCAGCCCGGACTCCGCCAGCCATTCGACGTTGCGGACCGCGCCCATGGCGACGATGCACACGTCCGCGTCGACCCGGCTGCCGTCGGACAGGTCCGCGCCGGTGAAGCGACCGTCACCGCGCAGAGCGGTGACCTTGACCCCGCAGCGCAGGTCCACGCCGTGGTTGCGCTGCATGGCGGCGGCGAGCTTCGCCAGCGTCCCGCCGAGGGCGCCCACCAGCGGCGCGGGGCCGAGTTCGGTGACCGTGACCTCCAGACCGCGCTCCCGGCAGGCCGAGGCGATCTCCGAGCCGGTGAAGCCCGCACCGATCACCAGCACCCGGCGCGGCCCGGCAGCCAGCCGCTCGGCCAGGAGCCCCGCGTCGTCGCAGGTGCGCAGAGTGAACACCCCGTCCAGGGCGGCCTCCTGCGCATGCGGCCATGGCCGCGCCCGCGTTCCGGTGGTGATCAGCACCCGGTCGTAGGGCAGCGACTCCCCGTCGGCGAGCAGCACCCGCTTGCTCGCCATGTCCAGTCCGGTCGCGCGCACCCCGAGCCGCCACTCCGCCTGAGGGTCACGGCGCATCGGCAGCGCGGTGGCGTCCGCAGGGATCTTGCCGAACAGCACCTGCTTGGACAGCGGCGGACGGTCGTACGGCGGATGGGCCTCGTCCCCGACGATGGTCAAGGAACCGGTGAAGCCCTCCTCACGGAGCTTCTCGGCAGCCCGCAGCCCGGCCAGCGAGGCGCCCACGATGACGATCCGGCCCTCGCGGAGGTCACCGGGCACCAGGGCTCACCGCCTCGCCCAGCAGGATGGCCTGGACCGGACATGCGGCCGCGGCCTGGAGCACGCGTTCACGCTGTTCATCGGGAACAGCCGGGTGGTACAGCAACGCCTCCTCGCCGTGCAGCTCGAACATCTCCGGCGCATGGAACACGCACTGCGCATAGCCCTGGCAACGGGCGAGGTCCACCAGGATCTGCATCTCTGGTCACTCCCTCCGGCACACCGGCTTCTGCTTCCTTTCTAGTCCCGGGAAGGACCGGGCGCGCGTCGGGCCGTGGACACGCGAGCCCGCGTCTCGGCGACTGGTCCACCGACCACCCACTGAGACGGCAGCCGACGGCACGACGGCTCAGGTACTCGGGTGGAACTGAGTACCTGCGCTCTGGCCGGTGACGGGGTGGGGCGGCACCGTGGGGACATGCGCGAAGGACTACTGAAACCCGCTCTCCACCTGTTGTCGATCCCTGTCCTCGCCGGGGCGTCGCTGGCGATATGGGCTGCCTGGCTGGGCTGGGACCAGCAGCGCGACGTGCACCCGGACGGCACGGAGACCGGCCCGTACGCGGCGTGGCAGGTGATCGGGCTGGTGCTGACTCTGCTGGCCCCCGTGTGCTGGGCGGCGTTCCGCGGCTACATCGCGGGCGCGGTGCTCGGCACCACGGCCGGTCTGACGGCCGCCGCCTTCTACGACTGGTCGGACGACTCCAGCGGCCTGTTCGTCATCGGCGTGGGGATGGTCATGACGGGGACCCTCGTCACGACGGCCGTCGTTTCCGCCGTGATCGCCTCCGTGAAACGGGACGTGTCACAGATCGCGGCATGACGGCCGGCTGCGGTCCCCGCGCAGAACAGAGAGCCACGGGCTCGACGGGGGTGCGGCACGCCGCGCGACGGGAAGACGTCCCGCTTCGGCCGATCGGACGCGCGAGGGGTGGTGGGGTCGCCCCGATTCGGGTACCAACGATCCAGTAGCACCGGTCGGTAGCGAACGGTCCCCGTCATCCTCTTCGCGGTGAGGTGAGCCTCATGTCCGCCCCCACCACCCAACGCAAAACTGTCTCCGAGCGCGAGGCCCGTCAGGTGGCGGAGGCCGCCCGGGAACGGGACTGGCGCAAGCCCAGTTTCGCCAAGGAACTCTTCCTCGGGCGCTTCCGGCTCGACCTCATCCACCCGCATCCGCTCCCGGACCCCGAGAGCGTGCGGCGCGGCGAGGAGTTCCTCGACCGGCTGCGCGCCTTCTGCGAGACCACGGTCGACCCCGCCCGCATCGAGCGCGAGGCACGCATCCCCGACGAGGTCGTCGCGGGCCTGAAGGAGCTCGGCGCCCTCGGCATGAAGATCGACCCCAAGTACGGCGGTCTCGGACTCACCCAGCTGTACTACAACAAGGCCCTCGCCCTGGCCGGCACAGTGAGCCCCGCGGTGGGCGCCCTGCTCTCCGCCCATCAGTCGATCGGCGTACCGCAGCCGCTGAAGATTTTCGGCACCCAGGAGCAGAAGGACGCCTTCCTGCCCCGCTGCGCCCGCACCGACATCTCCGCCTTCCTGCTGACCGAGCCGGACGTCGGCTCGGACCCGGCCCGCCTCGCGACGACCGCCGTCCCGGAGGGCGACGACTACGTCCTCGACGGAGTGAAACTGTGGACCACCAACGGGGTGGTCGCCGACCTGCTCGTCGTCATGGCCCGCGTGCCGAAGTCCGAGGGGCACAAGGGCGGCATCACCGCGTTCGTGGTGGAGGCGACCTCCGAGGGCATCACGGTCGAGAACCGCAACGCCTTCATGGGCCTGCGCGGCATCGAGAACGGCGTCACCCGCTTCCACCAGGTCCGGGTCCCCGCCGCCAACCGGATCGGCCCGGAGGGCGCGGGCCTGAAGATCGCGCTCACCACCCTCAACACCGGCCGGCTCTCACTGCCCGCGATGTGCGCCGGTGCCGGCAAGTGGTGCCTGAAGATCGCCCGCGAGTGGGCGGCCGAGCGGGAGCAGTGGGGCAAGCCCGTCGCGCTGCACGAGGCCGTCGGCTCCAAGATCAGCTTCATCGCGGCCACCACTTTCGCCCTGGAGGCCCTGCTCGACCTGTCCTCGCAGATGGCCGACGAGGACCGCAACGACATCCGCATCGAGGCCGCCCTCGCCAAGCTCTACGGCTCCGAGATGTCCTGGCTCATGGCCGACGAACTGGTCCAGATCCGCGGCGGCCGCGGCTACGAGACCGCGGAGTCGCTGAAGGCGCGCGGCGAACGGCCGGTCCCCGCCGAGCAGATGCTGCGCGACCTGCGCATCAACCGCATCTTCGAGGGCTCCACGGAGATCATGCACCTCCTCATCGCCCGCGAGGCCGTCGACGCCCACCTCTCGGTCGCCGGCGACCTCATCGACCCCGACAAGTCCCTGTCCGACAAGGCGAAGGCGGGCGCGAACGCGGGCGTCTTCTACGCCAAGTGGCTGCCGAAGCTGGTCGCCGGACCCGGTCAACTGCCCTCCTCGTACCACGAGTTCAAGCACGAGACCGACCTGTCGGGGCATCTGCGCTATGTGGAGCGGCATGCCCGCAAGCTGGCCCGCTCCACCTTCTACGCCATGTCCCGCTGGCAGGGCCGGATGGAGACCAAACAGGGCTTCCTCGGCCGGATCGTGGACATCGGCGCCGAGCTGTTCGCGATGAGCGCGGCCTGTGTGCGGGCCGAGCGGATGCGCGGCGAGGGCGAGCACGGCCGTGAGGCCTACCTGCTCGCCGACGCCTTCTGCCGCCAGTCCCGCATCCGTGTCGAGGAACTCTTCACCCGCCTGTGGTCCAACACCGACGACATGGACCGCACGGTGGTCAAGGGAGTTCTCGGCGGGGCCTACACCTGGCTGGAGGAGGGGATCATCGACCCCTCGGGCGAGGGTCCGTGGATCGCCGACGCGACCCCCGGACCGTCCGCACACGAGAACGCGCGCCGCCCGTTCGGCGGCTAGACCGCTCCTCCAGGACCGGGGCAGCCGGGGCTCACGCGCCCCAGGTGCCCTGGTCCGAGGCGCAGTTCCAGCCGGTGCCCTTCAGGGTGAACTTCACCTTGTAGGAGTGGGTGTTGAGCAGGTGCGTGGGCACCTTCACACCGAGGCTGGCCTTCTTCTTGAGCGTCGTGGTGTACACGGACACCGTCTTCGACGTGTTCTTGGTGACCTTGCCGCCCGTGGCCTTGGCCCGGCCGAAGCGGATGTTCTTCACGTCGGTGACGGTGAACGTGACCTTCCCGAAGCTCTGGGTGGTGCTCTTGTTCTTGATCCCGAAGTAGAGCCCCCCGTTGGTCACCCAGCCGTGCGAGTCGACGTAGAAGCGGCTGGGGTAGACGAGATTGAGCGGGCAGCCGCTGCGCTGCGGTGCCCGGGTGGCGGCCGATGCGGCCGTGCCGAGACCGAGTTGGGCGGCGGTGACGACACCTGCCGTGGCCAGAACGGCTGCGGTCGTGCGGATGCGGTTCATTGTGAGTTACTCCTCCCCGTGGGCCCTCCTTGACGGGCCCGACCGGAAGGATCTCATCCCGGGCGGCCGAAAGCGCGCGATTTGCCGGAGTGTTGGGCCGCCGCTCCGTGTCTTGCGGCCGGACCCGGGCGGGCCGTCGCTGCGCGCGCTGCGGCCGGACCCGGGTGGTTCGGCGCGTCGCCGCTCGGCAGTACTCGACGCGTAGCCGCTCAGCAGTACTTGTCGCTCGGATCCCGCGTCGTCCAGGAACACGAGTCGACCTTCGAGCCGCTCGCCCTGGTCAGCGTGGCCGTGTCCTTGTCGTTGTTCCAGACGTAGGCACGGCGGTCCTGGTACTTGTCCGACGCGGTGTCCGAGCCGCTGCCGGTGTGGATCTTCAGGTACTTCCCGGCGCCGATCTTGACGTTCGGGAAGACGTAGCGGTGGTTCGAGGCGTCCTTCAGGACCCAGCCCTTGAGCGAGACCGCCGAGCCGCCGGAGTTCTTGATCTGCACCCACTCGGCGTTCAGGCTCTTGTTGGAGCGGTCGTCCTTGCCCGGGCTGTCGAACCAGACGTGGTGGATGTGCACGCCGCCGGCCGCCTGGGCCGGGGAGCTGAGCAGGGTGCCGGTGAGCAGGGCCGCGCCCGCGAGGGCGGGCAGGGCGGCACGGATGCGCACAGTACGCATGAAGAGATCCCCCCAAGGATGTCGTCCGCGAATGCGTCCCGGGCCGGTCGTCCACCGGCCCAGGGGTGAAGTGGTATCACAGGATCTTCACCATGACTTCACAACGGGAAAACCACTCCATCCGGCGACGAAAGCTGTTAACGCACCCGCCCGAGGGACGCCCTGTCCTGGCGGCCGGCACTTGCGGCAACAATGGAGGGATGACCGACAGTCCCGCCAGTCCGGCACCCCTCGCCGATCCACACCTCGTCTACGACCCCCTCACGGGCGACGGCCCCAAGGACGTGGTGATCCTCGGCTCCACCGGGTCCATCGGAACCCAGGCCATCGACCTCGTACTGCGCAACCCCGACCGCTTCCGGGTCACCGCCCTCTCCGCGAACGGCGGACGCGTGGCCCTCCTCGCCGAGCAGGCCCGCCGCCTGCGGGTGCGGACCGTGGCGGTCGCGCGGGAGGACGCCGTACCCGCCCTGCGCGAGGCGCTGGCCGCCGAGTACGGCGCCGGGGAGCCGCTGCCCGAGATCCTCGCCGGACCGGACGCGGCCACACAGGTCGCCGCCGCTGATTCCTCGGAGTGCCACACCGTTCTCAACGGCATCACCGGGTCCATCGGCCTCGCGCCCACCCTGGCCGCCCTGGAGGCGGGCCACACCCTCGCCCTCGCCAACAAGGAGTCGCTGATCGTCGGCGGCCCCCTGGTCACGGCGCTCGCCAAGCCCGGGCAGATCATCCCGGTCGACTCCGAGCACGCCGCACTCTTCCAGGCGCTGGCCTCCGGCACCCGCGCCGACGTGCGCAAACTGGTCGTCACCGCCTCCGGCGGCCCCTTCCGCGGCCGGACCCGGGCGCAGCTGGCGGACGTCACCGTCGAGGACGCCCTCGCCCACCCCACCTGGGCGATGGGCCCGGTGATCACGATCAACTCGGCGACCCTCGTCAACAAGGGCCTGGAAGTCATCGAGGCACATCTCCTCTACGACATTCCCTTCGACCGCATTGAGGTCGTCGTGCATCCCCAGTCGTATGTTCACTCGATGGTCGAGTTCACCGACGGATCCACGATCGCCCAGGCGACGCCCCCCGACATGCGCGGGCCCATCGCCATCGGTCTGGGCTGGCCCGAGCGAGTCCCGGACGCGGCGCCGGCCTTCGACTGGAGCAAGGCCTCCACCTGGGAGTTCTTCCCCCTGGACAACGAGGCCTTCCCCTCGGTGAACCTCGCCCGGCACGTGGGGCAGCTCGCGGGCACCGCCCCGGCGGTGTTCAATGCGGCCAACGAGGAGTGCGTCGAGGCGTTCCGTATCGGCGCACTGCCCTTCAACGGGATCATGGAGACCGTCACCCGGGTCGTCGAGGAGCACGGCACCCCGGCCACGGGAACCTCACTCACCGTGTCGGACGTCCTCGAAGCGGAGACCTGGGCCCGGGCCCGGGCACGTGAACTGACAGACCGGACGGCAATCGTGGAGGCGCGTGCATGACGACCTTGATGTTCATCCTCGGCATAGTGGTCTTCGCGGTCGGCCTGCTCGTCTCGATCGCCTGGCACGAGCTGGGGCACCTGTCCACGGCCAAGCTCTTCGGCATCCGCGTCCCGCAGTACATGGTCGGCTTCGGCCCGACCGTCTGGTCGCGCCGGAAGGGCGAGACCGAGTACGGCATCAAGGCGGTCCCGCTCGGCGGCTACATCCGCATGATCGGCATGTTCCCGCCCGACGACGCCGGCCGGGTCTCCGCCCGCTCCACCTCGCCGTGGCGCGGCATGATCGAGGACGCCCGCTCGGCGGCCTTCGAGGAACTCAAGCCCGGTGACGAGACGCGCATGTTCTACACGCGCAAGCCGTGGAAGCGGGTCATCGTCATGTTCGCGGGCCCGTTCATGAACCTGATCCTCGCGATCGCCCTGTTCCTCACCGTGCTGATGGGCTTCGGCATCCAGCAGCAGACCACCACCGTCGCCTCGGTCTCGCCCTGCGTCATCGCGCAGAGCCAGAACCGCGACAGCTGCAAGAAGTCCGACCCGGCCTCCCCGGCCGCGGCCGCCGGCATGAAGGCGGGCGACAAGATCGTCTCCTTCGACGGCAGGCCGACCAAGGACTGGAACACGCTGTCCGACCTCATCCGCGACAGCGCCGGCAAGGACGTGGCCGTCGTCGTCGACCGCAAGGGCCAGGAACTGACCCTGCACGCGAAGATCGCCACCAACCAGGTCGCGAAGAAGGACTCCAGCGGCACCTACGTCCAGGGGCAGTACGTCAAGGCCGGCTTCCTCGGCTTCAGCGCCGCCACCGGCGTCGTCCAGCAGAACTTCGGCGACTCCGTGACCTGGATGACCGACCGGGTCGGCGACGCCGTCGACTCCCTGGTGGCCCTGCCCGGCAAGATCCCGGCCCTGTGGGACGCGGCCTTCGGCAACGGCCCGCGCGAGCCGGACTCCCCGATGGGCATCGTCGGCGCGGCCCGGATCACCGGCGACATCGCCACGCTGGACATCCCGGCCTCGCAGCAGGTGGCCATGTTCGTCTTCGTGCTGGCCGGCTTCAACCTCTCCCTCTTCCTGTTCAACATGCTCCCGCTGCTCCCGCTCGACGGCGGGCACATCGCGGGCGCCCTGTGGGAGTCGCTGAGGCGGAACGTGGCCCGGGTGCTGCGCCGGCCGGACCCCGGTCCGTTCGACGTGGCCAAGCTGATGCCGGTGGCCTACGTGGTGGCCGGGATCTTCGTCTGCTTCACCGTCCTGGTGCTCATCGCGGACGTGGTTAACCCGGTGAAAATCTCCTAGCCATCAAAGGTTCGAGGCGGCCCGGGACCCTGTGGCCCGGGCCGCCTTCCATCGAGTGGGTTTGCCGGGTGGGATGTGCTGGTGCCGGGGCCGGTGCCGTAATCTCGAAGTCCGGAGCCCGCCGTTCACGGGGCCGGACCTTGATCCACGACTTGGGGTTGCACAGCAGATGACTGCGATTTCTCTCGGCATGCCGTCCGTTCCGACCAAGCTCGCCGAGCGCCGCAAGAGCCGGCAGATCCAGGTCGGGTCCGTGGCGGTCGGAGGAGACGCACCCGTCTCGGTCCAGTCGATGACCACGACGCGCACGTCGGACATCGGCGCCACCCTGCAGCAGATCGCCGAGCTGACCGCCTCCGGCTGCCAGATCGTCCGCGTCGCCTGCCCCACCCAGGACGACGCCGACGCGCTCGCGACCATCGCCCGCAAGTCGCAGATCCCGGTCATCGCGGACATCCACTTCCAGCCCAAGTACGTCTTCGCCGCCATCGAGGCCGGCTGCGCCGCCGTCCGCGTCAACCCGGGCAACATCAAGCAGTTCGACGACCAGGTCAAGGAGATCGCGC